>NZ_JBEYCF010000002.1:0-276785 GCF_040632605.1 Streptomyces sp. NPDC019224
GACGAGAGGTGGGCCGATGAGGTCCAGGTCGCGTACTCCCACGCGGCGGTAGTGCCGGTGTGCGGGTCGGTGTAGTCCGTACGGCCCAGCGGGTGCGCTCGTTCACCGTCGCCACCCGCCCCGCGTACCGCTGGGTCCAGCCGGTGCCGGTGTCGGCGGTGAGGACGACGTCGTAGTACCCGTGCTCGGTGGGCCAGTCCACGACGGTGGAGTGGCCGCCGGGCACGGTGACCTCGCGGGTGCCGCCGGCGTAGTCGTTGGCCTTCAGGGTGTACCGGACGGGGTGCCGGCCGTCGTTGTGCAGCCCCAGCCGGACCACCGCGCGCCTGCCCCGGACCAGCCGCGTCTCGACGCGCGGCAGGCCGAGGTGCCGGGTGCTCGCGTCCTTCGGGATCACCTGCCCGGCGAAGGAGCGCAGGAAGCCGTCGGGGCCGTACACCGAGAAGGCGTACCGGCCGTCGGTCTGCGTCGTGTCCCAGGTGTACGAACGCGGGTCCGCCGCGCTCACCGTGTACGGGGTGTTGGTGAACGGGAGATACCGGTCGGGGAAGACCTGGAGGCTGACCGCCTTGCCCGCCGGGCCGCCGCTCAGGGTCATGGAGGCGGTCACCGTGCCGGCGGACCGGTCCTCGGTGAACGTGGCGTGCGGGTGGAAGGAGAGCCCACGCGGCTCCATCCGGTCGCGCGGCGGCCTCGGCGGAGTGCCGGTGACCGGGTCGGCGAGGACGACCGGGCCCGGCCGCGGGTGCGCGAAGTCGATCGCGCTGGTGAGGTCGCCGGCGATGGAGCGGCGCCACGGGGTGATGTTCGGGCAGGTGAACGGCTTGCCCAGGTGAGCGGCCCAGGTCTCCAGGAACTTCACCGTCGAGGTGTGGTCGAAGACCTCCGAGGCGACGTAACCGCCCCGCGTCCACGGCGAGACCAGGAGCATCGGCACCCTGGGCCCGAAGCCGTACGGGGTGGTGCCGGCGAACTCGCCGGGCGTGCCCTCCTCCGGGCGGGGCGGCAGAACGTGGTCGAACTTCCCGTCGTTCTCGTCGTAGGTGATGATCACCAGGGTGTGGTTCCAGATGTCCTCGTTGCTCTGGAGCGTCTTGAGGACCTTGTTCATGTACCGCTCGCCGTGCACCGTGTCGAAGCCCGGGTGCTCGCTCCACGCGGCGGGCATGACCACCCAGGAGACCTCGGGCAGCGGGTGCTCGGCGCCCGGCTCGCAGGCGGCGATGAGGTCGCGCAGCACGGCGTCGAGGTTGGCCTCCGAGTCGTCGTTGGGCGTCGTGGCGCCCGCGTAGACGAAGGAGTTGGCCTTCCAGATCTTGCCGGTCCCGGGTTCGAGGTCGGCCTCGGCCGCGGTGCGCGGGTCGAAGGCGGCGAAGCTGTTGGTGACGTTGCAGCCGTACTCGCCGACGTATCCGCTCTGGAGGCTGCCGCCGACGCCGTTGCCGCTGTTGTCGGAGTAGACCCGCCAGTCGATGCCGGCCTGCTGGAGCTGCTCGGGGACCGTGGTCCAGCGGCGGGTGTAGTTGTTCTGGCCGGCGTTGGTGGTCTCGCCGCCTCCCGTGCCGCTCATCAGGTAGTAGCGGTTGGGGATGGTGGGCCCGTGCAGCGAGCAGAAGTTCATGTCGCAGACGGTGTACTGGGAGGCGAGCGAGTACATCCACGGCATGTAGTCGGGCGTGTAGTACCACATGCAGTGGTCGCCCTTGTCCTTCACCCAGGTGTCCCAGCGCCCGTCGTTGGCACCGTAGAAGTTGTGCTTGTCGCTCCAGGTGGCGGTCGATACGGCGGGGGTCACGATGGCCCCGGTGGCGTCGCGCTGCTGGAAGACGGTGGTGCCGTCCTGGAACGTCAGGACCTGCTTGTCGTCGTGCCCGCGCACCCCCTTCAGCTGGCCGAGGTAGTGGTCGAAGGAACGGTTCTCCTGCATGAGGATCACCACGTGCTTCAGGTCGGACATGTCGCCCTTGAAGCCCTTGGGCAGGCGGTATTCGGCCGCCTCGGCCCGCGCTCCGCCGATCGCCTCGGCCACCGGACCCGCGGCGATCGCCCCGAGGGAGACGGCGGCCGTCTGCAGCATCCGGCGGCGGCTGATGCGGAACTCGTTGGTGTGCTCGCCGGTGTCGTCGAGGCCGTCGGCGTCCGAGCACAGGGGCTCGCTGATCTGAAGAGTCATGGGGGGCACCTCTGGGGAGAGTGGTTCATAGGGAAAAAAATGTCTGCGCGCCTGCGAAAACTAGGCCGCCGGTGCGAACGGCGGGCGAACCGTGGACGTATTCCTGAGGCACCGGAAGGTTTCCACGACCTCGCGGTCCGGTCGAGATCCCGCACGGTGACAGCCGGAAATCGCGCCCCGTTGGCCGGTCGGGCGGTCTTGCCGAGCCGCCGGAGGCCGGTCACGGACCGCCGCCCCTGCGGGCGGACCGGGTCGGCTTCCGCGTACGGCGATGCGATTGGCCGCCCGGCGCACGGGTACGTGGAAGCGCCTGGGCGCCCACGCCGACGCGCGGGGCACGGCTTCGAGGTGTATCCGGAGGGGGACGACGTTCCGGGCGGGGCCGCCGATGTGGTCGATGCGGCGGCGGAGCGCGTCAGGCCGGCAGTTCCCAGACCAGCGCCTCGGCCGCGTCCACCGCGGCGAGTTCGAGCCCGGACTCGCCGGTGATCCGCGCCGCGTCGCCCGCCGCCAGCTCCTCCTCGCCCACGCGTACCGCGCCGCGCACCACGTGGACGTACGCCCGCGGCGCGTCGGGCACCGCCGCGCGCTCGCCCTGCGCGAGGCGCCGCACATGGAGCATGGCCCCGGCCTCGGGGAGGGCGTACGGAGTGGAGTCGGCGATGCCGGGAACGGTCGTGTACGAGGGCTCACCGCCGGGCTCCAGGGGCGCGAGCCACATCTGAAGGAACGTCAGCGGGCTTTCGCCGTCGTTGCGTTCGACGTGGCGGACGCCGGACGCCGCGCTGAGGTGCTGGAGGTCGCCGGCGCGGACGACCGTGGCGTGACCGGCCGAGTCGCGGTGGGTCAGCTCGCCCTCGACGACCCAGGTGACGATCTCCGTGTGGCTGTGCGGGTGTTCCTCGAAGGCCGCGCCGGGTGCGAGGCGCTCCTCGTTGCAGGCGAGGACCGGGCCGAAGCGGAGGTTGTCGGGGTCGTAGAAGGAGCCGAAGGAGAACGAGTGCCGGGACTCGATGCCGGCCGCCCCGTCCCCGCCCTCGAACCGGTCGCCCGCGCGGTGTACGGATATCACCCGCCCACGGTAGCCCGCCGCCCCTCACCAAGCCCCCGTCGCCGGCGGAACCGGCCCGCGACAGCCCCCAAAGGCCCCCGCCGGACGGCGAACCGGCCCGCCACCGGCCCCGGCCCTCCGTGCGTCCGTCCGGATAAGGCAGTCTTGTGTCCGTGCCCCGACCCGATCCTGAGCAGCCCGCTGCGAACGACGCCCATCTCCATACCGCGACCCTGAAGCGGCTGGAGCAGTCCTCCGGCCGACTGGCCGCGAACGCGATCGCCCGCATGGACGAGTCGCTGCCGTGGTACCGGGCGATGCCCCCGGAGAACCGTTCCTGGATCGGCCTGGTCGCCCAGGCCGGTATCGCCGCGTTCACCGAGTGGTTCCGGCATCCGGAGACCCCGCAGGCGATCTCGACCGACGTCTTCGGGACGGCTCCGCGCGAGCTGACCCGGGCGATCACGCTGCGGCAGACCGTCGAGATGGTGCGGACGACGATCGAGGTCATGGAGGCCGCGATCGACGAGGTCGCCGCGCCGGGCGACGAGTCGGTGCTGCGGGAGGCGCTGCTCGTCTACGCCCGTGAGATCGCGTTCGCGACCGCCCAGGTGTACGCGCAGGCGGCCGAGGCCCGGGGCGCCTGGGACGCCCGGCTGGAGTCGCTCGTGGTGAACGCGGTGCTGTCCGGGGAGGCCGACGAGGGCGCCGTCTCCCGGGCCGCCGCGCTCGGCTGGAACTCGCCCGAGCACGTCTGCGTGCTCCTCGGCACCGCCCCGGACGGGGACAGCGAGCTCACCGTGGAGGCGATCCGGCGGGCCGCCCGGCAGGCCAAACTCCAGGTCCTGACGGGCGTCCTCGGCAACCGCCTGGTCGTCATCGCGGGCGGCAGCGACAACCCGCTCCAGGTCGCGAAGGCCCTGATCGGACCGTACGCGGCGGGCCCCGTGGTGGCCGGCCCCGTGGTGGCGGACCTGCTGGGCGCGACCCGGTCCGCGCAGGCCGCGGCGGCCGGGCTGAAGGCGTGCGGGGCGTGGCAGGACGCACCGAGGCCGGTGCTCGCGGACGATCTTCTGCCGGAGCGCGCGATGGCGGGCGACCCGGCCGCGCGCGAGCAGTTGGTGGAGGAGATCTACAGACCGCTCGAAGAAGCGGGCTCCGCGCTCCTGGAGACGCTGAGCGTGTACCTGGAGCAGGCGAGCAGCCTGGAGGGCGCGGCCAGGATGCTGTTCGTGCATCCCAACACCGTGCGCTACCGGCTCCGACGTGTGACAGACGTCACCGGCTGGTCACCTTCCGACGTCCGTTCGGCGTTCACTCTGCGAATCGCCCTGATCCTGGGGCGCCTGGCCGACCGGGATACGCAGTCCTAGACTTTTGTCGGACATCAACAATTCCCCCTACGGTTCTTCGTCCCTGTCCCCACGGGTGTTCCGGACCGTTCACAAGAGAGAGTGTGAGGGTGCTCGTACTCGTCGCTCCCGGCCAAGGCGCTCAGACGCCCGGCTTCCTGACTCCCTGGCTCGACCTCCCCGGTGCCACCGACCGCATCGCGGCCTGGTCCGACGCCATCGGGCTCGACCTCGTCCACTACGGCACCAAGGCCGACGCGGAGGAGATCCGCGACACCGCGGTCGCCCAGCCGCTGCTGGTCGCCGCCGGCCTGCTGTCGGCCGCCGCGCTCGACGCCTCGCCGGGTGTCGTCGCGGGCCACAGCGTCGGTGAGATCACCGCCGCCGCCCTCGCCGGGGTCATCGGCGACGAGGCCGCGCTCCGCTTCGTGCGCACCCGTGGGCTCGCCATGGCCGACGCCGCGGCGGTCACCGAGACCGGTATGGCGGCGCTGCTCGGCGGCGACCCCGAGGTCACCGTGCCGCACCTGGAGAAGCTCGGGCTGACCCCGGCGAACGTCAACGGGGGCGGCCAGATCGTCGCCGCCGGCACCGCCGGGCAGATCGCCGCGCTCACCGAGGACAAGCCGGAGGGCGTGCGCCGCGTGGTGCCCCTGAAGGTGGCCGGCGCGTTCCACACGCACCACATGGCTCCCGCCGTCGAGCGGCTCCGCGCGGCGGCCGGGGACCTGGACGTCTCCGACCCGACCGTGACCTATGTCTCGAACGCCGACGGCAGGACCGTCGCCACCGGCCACGAGGTCATCACCCGGCTCGTCGGCCAGGTCGCCAACCCGGTCCGCTGGGACCTGTGCATGGAGACCTTCAAGGAGCTCGGCGTCACCGCGCTCATCGAGGCCTGCCCCGGCGGCACGCTCACCGGCCTGGCCAAGCGGGCACTGCCCGGCGTCCAGACCCTCGCGCTCAAGACCCCCGACGACCTCGACGCGGCCCGCGCGCTCATCGCTGAGCACGCGGGTGCCTAAGGAGCCCGAGAGCATGTCGAAGATCAAGCCCAGCCAGGGCGCGCCGTACGCGCGGATCATGGGTGTCGGCGGCTACCGCCCCACCCGGGTGGTGCCCAACGAGGTCATCCTGGAGACGATCGACTCGTCCGACGAGTGGATCCGCTCCCGTTCCGGGATCGCCACCCGCCACTGGGCCTCCGAGGAGGAGACCGTGGCCGCGATGTCCGTCGAGGCGTCCGGCAAGGCGATCGCGGACGCCGGGATCACCCCGGAGCAGATCGGCGCGGTCATCGTCTCCACCGTCTCGCACTTCAAGCAGACTCCGGCCATCGCGACCGAGATCGCCCACAAGGTCGGCGCGGGGAAGCCCGCCGCCTTCGACATCTCGGCCGGCTGTGCGGGCTTCGGCTACGGGCTGACCCTGGCCAAGGGCATGATCGTCGAGGGCTCGGCCGAGTACGTACTCGTCATCGGCGTGGAACGGCTGAGCGACCTCACCGACCTGACGGACCGGGCGACGGCGTTCCTGTTCGGCGACGGCGCCGGAGCGGTCGTCGTCGGCCCCTCCGAGGTGCCCGCCATAGGCCCGACGGTCTGGGGTTCCGAGGGCGACAAGTCCGAGACGATCAAGCAGACCGTGGCGTGGAACGACTACCAGGTCGGCGACGTCTCGAAGCTGCCCCTCAACGACCGCGGCGAGATCAAGTTCCCCGCCATCACGCAGGAGGGCCAGGCGGTGTTCCGCTGGGCCGTCTTCGAGATGGCGAAGGTCGCCCAGCAGGCGCTGGACGCGGCCGGGATCTCCCCGGAAGACCTGGACGTCTTCATCCCGCACCAGGCCAACATGCGGATCATCGACTCGATGGTGAAGACGCTGAAGCTGCCGGAGAGCGTCACGGTCGCCCGTGACGTGGAGACCACCGGCAACACCTCCGCCGCCTCGATCCCGCTCGCCATGGAGCGGCTCCTGGCGACCGGTCAGGCCAAGAGCGGCGACACCGCTCTCGTCATCGGCTTCGGGGCGGGTCTCGTCTACGCCGCGACGGTCGTTACTCTCCCCTAGGCACACCGGGCCTTTTCGGCCCGGACGTCCGAACCCAGCAGAAATACACCGAAGGAGCGCCGAGATGGCCGCCACGCAGGAAGAGATCGTCAAGGGTCTCGCCGACATCGTCAACGAGATCGCCGGCATTCCGGCCGAGGACGTCCAGCGGGACAAGTCCTTCACGGACGACCTGGACGTCGACTCGCTGTCCATGGTCGAGGTCGTCGTCGCCGCCGAGGAGCGCTTCGACGTGAAGATCCCCGACGAGGACGTCAAGAACCTCAAGACCGTCGGCGACGCCGCGGACTACATCCTCAAGCACCAGGACTGATCCAGCCGGTTCGTGTGTCGCCACCCGGCGGTGGCGCCGCTGATTCACGACCCCCTACACGTGGAGAAGATTTTCCAGTGAACTCGACCAATCGCACCGTGGTCGTCACCGGTATCGGCGCAACCACTCCGCTGGGTGGCGATTCCGCATCGACCTGGGAAGGCCTGATGGCAGGCCGTTCCGGCGTCAAGCCCCTCGAGGGCGAACGTTTCGCCGAACTGCCTGTCCGCATCGCGGCCCTGGCGGCCGTCGACCCCGCCGACGTCCTGCCCCGTCCGCTCGCCCGCCGTCTGGACCGCTCGGCGCAGTTCGCGCTGATCGCCGCCCGTGAGGCGTGGGCGGACGCGGGTTTCACCGGCAAGGCCGGTGAGGACGAAACGATCCAGCCCGAGCGGCTGGGTTCGGTCATCGCCTCCGGCATCGGCGGCGTGATCACCCTGCTCGACCAGTACGACGTGCTGAAGGAGAAGGGCGTACGCCGCGTCTCCCCGCACACCGTTCCCATGCTCATGCCCAACGGCCCGGCCGCGAACGTGGGCATCGAGGTGAACGCCCAGGCGGGCGTCCACACCCCGGTCTCCGCCTGCGCCTCGGGTGCCGAGGCGATCGGGTACGCCGTCGAGATGATCCGCACCGGCCGCGCCGACGTGGTTCTCGCCGGCGGCACCGAGGCGGCGATCCACCCGCTGCCGATCGCCGCGTTCGCCAACATGATGGCGATGTCCAAGAACAACGACGAGCCGGAGAAGGCCTCCCGTCCGTACGACGTGGGCCGCGACGGCTTCGTCCTCGGCGAGGGCGCCGGCGTCGTCGTCCTGGAGTCCGCGGAGCACGCGGCGGCGCGTGGCGCCCGGGTCTACTGCGAGGTGCTGGGCCAGGGCCTTTCCGCCGACGCCCACCACATCGCGCAGCCGGAGCCCACGGGCCGCGGTATCGCCGCGGCGATGCAGAACCTGCTGGACCAGACGGACCTCAAGCCGTCGGAGATCGTCCACCTGAACGCCCACGCCACGTCCACCCCGCAGGGCGACATCGCGGAGGTCAAGGCGCTGCGCGCGGTGCTGGGCGAGGACCTGGACCATGTCGCGGTCTCCGCGACGAAGTCGATGACGGGTCACCTGCTCGGTGGCGCGGGCGGCATCGAGACCGTGGCGACGGTCATGGCGCTGCACCACCGGATGGCTCCGCCCACGATCAACGTCGAGAACCTGGACGAGTCGATCGAGGCGGACATCGTGCGGGATGCTCCGCGGGCGCTGCCGGAGGGGCCGATCGCGGCGATCAACAACTCGTTCGGTTTCGGCGGCCACAACGTGGTGCTGGCGTTCCGTAGCGTGTGACGCGCTTGCGCGTCGGGTTTTCGTGGAGCCCGTGCCCCCTGCGGGGGGTGCGGGCTTCCGCGTTGTGTGGGGGCTCCGCCCCCGAACCCCCGCTCCTCAATCGCCGGAGGGGCTTGGTTGTATCGCCGGAGGGGCTCGGGTGTACGCCCGGGGCTCGGGTGTACCGCTGGAAGGGCTCGGGTGTACGCCCGGAACTCGGGTGTACCGCCGGAGGGGCTGGGCTTCGTCACACCACCTGGTGGAGCCAACGGACCGGGGCGCCCTCGCCCGCATGGCGGAAGGATTCCAGTTCGTCGTCCCACGGCTTGCCCAGGAGCTTGGCGATCTCCGCCTCCAGGTCCGTCTCGCCGCCCGCCGAGCGGGCCAGCGCGGCGCGGAGGCGGTCCTCCGGGACCAGGATGTCGCCGTGCATGCCGGTGACGGCGTGGAAGATGCCCAGCTCGGGCGTCGAGCTGTAGCGCTCGCCCTCCGCCGCGGGAGAGGGCTCCGCCGTCACCTCGAAGCGGAGCAGGTCCCAGCCGCGGAGCGCGGAGGCCAGCTTGGACGCCGTGCCGGGCCGGGCCTGCCAGGAGAATTCGGAGCGCCAGGTGCCCGGCGCGGCCGGCTGTCTGATCCAGTCGAGCTGCACCCGCCCGCCCAGGACTCCCGCCACCGCCCATTCGACGTGTGGGCAGAGCGCGCGCGGTGCGGAGTGAACGTACAGGACTCCACGTGTCGTCACCGGGACCTCCAGTGTGGGACGAGGTTCGCCTTCCCCAGCGGCCTGTCATCAGTAAACATCATCGGGAGTTATTCTCCGGAAAAGCGACAGTATGTGACGCGGTGTGATGTTCGGATGCCACCCGAGTGGAGCCGGGCACCGCAGGAGCCACTGGTTCGACGGGGAAAAGCTACCGCGCCCAGGGGTTCGAGGTGTGACGTACCGTCGGTCCCGGGGCCCTTCTTCGCTCAGTCTTCACTCGGCGGAGCGGCGGGGCATGAACAGGAGGAGACCAGGCAATGCCGGATCGGTCCGTACGGCACCGCTCACGCACCGCCCTGGCCGGGCTGGCCTCGCTGGCCTGCCTCGGCACGGCGGCGCTGGCCGGCTGCGGCTCGGGGTCCGACGGGACGACGAAGGGCTCGGCGTCGGCCGGGCACCGGCCGGCCCCGGCGCCGGGCCCGGTCTGGGACCCGAGCCCCGCCTCGATCGCGGCGGTCGGGGACTCGATCACGCGCGGCTTCGACGCGTGCTCGGTGCTGGCCGACTGTCCGGAGGTCTCCTGGTCGACCGGCACGGACAGCTCCGTACGCAGTCTGGCGGTACGCCTCCTCGGCGCCTCCCGGGCGGCGGACCACAGCTGGAACCACGCCGTGACAGGCGCTCGGATGGCCCAGCTGCCGGAGCAGATGGCGCTGGCGGCAAAGGAGGACCCGGACCTGGTGACCGTGATGATCGGCGCCAACGACGCCTGCCGGGACTCGGTGCGGGCGATGACCCCGGTGGCGGACTTCCGGGCGTCGTTCGAGGCGTCGATGCGCCGGCTGCGCGACGGGGCGCCGAAGGCGCAGGTGTACGTGTCGAGCGTGCCGGACCTGAAGCGGCTGTGGTCGCAGGGACGGGTCAACCAGCTGGGCAAGCAGATCTGGAAACTGGGCATCTGCAAGTCGATGCTGGGCGACGCGGACGACATGGGCGCGGCGGCGGTGGCCCGGCGCACGGCGGTGCAGGAGCGCGTCGTGGCGTACAACGAGGCGCTGCGCGAGGTGTGCGCGAAGGACAGCCGCTGCCGGTACGACGGCGGGGCGGTGTTCGACTACCGGTTCACCGGCAAGCAGCTCAGCCAGTGGGACTGGTTCCACCCCGGCCGCAACGGCCAGGCCAGGCTCGCCGAGATCGCCTACCGCAACGTCACGGCGGTCCGCCCGCCCGCGTAAAGTCGCTGATCATGCAGACGGGTTCGAACACGGTGATGAGTACGGAACACTTCGGCGCCCTCGCGGACGGCACCGCCGTGCACCGCTGGACGCTGGAGCGGGACGGCACCCGGGTGCGCGTCCTGACGTACGGCGGCATCGTGCAGTCGGTCGAGGTGCCGGACCGGGACGGGGTGCGGGCCGGGATCGCGCTCGGGCTGCCGGACCTGGCCTCGTACCAGGAGTACGCGGGTCCCTGCTTCGGGGCGCTGGTCGGCCGGTACGCGAACCGGATCGGCGGGGCGTCCTTCGAACTGGACGGCCGGACGCACCACCTCACGCGCAACGAGGGCCGCAACCATGTGCACGGCGGGGAGCGCGGTTTCGCCAAGCGGGTGTGGGACGCGCGCGAGATCGCGGACGGTGTGGAGCTGTCCCTCGTCTCGGCGGACGGCGAGGAGGGCTTCCCGGGGCGCGTGGAACTGACGGCGGCGTACACCCTGGACGAGGGAGGGGCGCTGCGCATCGCTTACCGCGCGGTGACGGACGCGCCGACCGTGCTGAACCCGACGAACCACACCTACTGGAACCTCGCGGGCGCCGACAGCGGCAGCGCGCTCGGCCAGCGGCTGCGGATCGCGGCGGGGGCGGTCACGCCGGTGGACGCGGAGTCGCTGCCGACGGGCGAGTTCCTGCCGGTCGAGGGCACCCGGTTCGACTTCCGCGAGCCCCGGCCGGTGACCAAGGAGTACGACCACAACTTCGTGCTCGACGCGGACGGGACGGTTCCGGCGGCCGAGCTGTACGACGAGGTGTCGGGGCGCGTCCTGACGGTGACGACGACGGAGCCCGGGCTCCAGCTGTACACCGCGGACCACTTCGACGGCCGGCCGTTCGGCCCGTGCGCCGGGATCGCCCTGGAGACCCAGCACTTCCCGGACTCGCCGAACCGGCCGGAGTTCCCGAGCACGGTGCTGCGGCCGGGCGAGGAGTACGTGTCGACGACGGTGTACGGGTTCTCGGTGCGCTGAGCCGGGCCGACGCTCAGCCCTCGGGCACCCCGGACGGCTCGGCGTCGTCCGCCTCTTCCTCTTCCTCATCGCCGTCGTCGTCATCGTCATCCGCCGCCTCCTCGCCGATCAGGTCGCGCGCCAGCAGGGTGGCCCCGGCGACGGCGCCCGGCATGAGGAACACGGCGACGAACGGCAGCATGAAGGCCAGCCCCAGCGGTACGCCGAAGCCGAGGGTCCGCATGCGGTTGCCGCGCAGCAGGGCGAGCCGGTCCTTCAGCACCATGCCCCGGCGCTGGAGGGCGACGGCGGTCAGCTCCTCGGCGAGGAAGTACCCGGTGACGCAGAAGCCGATCGCGGGGACGACGGTCTGCCCGGCGACGGGGACGAAGCCGAAGGCGAAGAGCAGGATCGCGTACAGCCCGACCCGCAGCAGGACGTACACGCTGTCGCGGGCGGAGATCCACAGCTCCCGCCACAGCGGCAGCCCGGACTCGGGGACCGTGCCGCCCTCGGTGCGCTCGACTTCCTCGGACAGCGACTCGTAGAAGGGCTGCCCGACCAGCAGGGTCACGGCGGTGAAGGTGATCACGGCCAGGAAGAGGCCGAAAACGAAGACCAGCACGGTCAGCGTGTTGCGCAGCAGGCCGAGCCAGGGCGAGGACCAGTCGTCGGCGAACTGCGTCGCCCACGCCACCAGGGCATCGGCGCCGTAGCCGAGGCCGACGAGGGCACCAGCGTACAGCACGAGGGTGATCAGGCCGGGCAGCAGGCCGATGCCGAACCACCGGCCCCGGCCGAACACCCACCGCTGACCCTTGATCAGAAAGCCGAACCCCACCCCGAGATCACGCATGGCGTCAGCCTAACGGGACGGGGTGGGGTCTGTTCGGCGGGGAAGGCAGGTCAGGCGACCGCGAGCTCCACCTTGATGTTGCCGCGCGTGGCGTTCGAGTACGGGCAGACCTGGTGGGCCTTCTCGACGAGCGCCTGCGCGGTCGCCCTGTCGACGTTCGGGATGGTCGCGGTGATGGCGACCTCCAGGCCGAAGCCGCCGGCCTCGGTCTTGCCGATGGAGACCGCCGCGGTCACCGTGGAGCCGGAGATGTCGGCCTTCTCCTGGCGGGCGACGACGCCCAGCGCGCCCTGGAAGCAGGCGCTGTAACCGGCGGCGAAGAGCTGCTCCGGGTTGGTGCCGGCGCCGCTGCCCCCCATCTCCTTCGGCGGGTTGACGACGACGTCGAGCTTGCCGTCGTCCGAGGCGACGCGGCCGTCACGGCCGTTCTCGGCGGTGGCGACGGCGGTGTAAGCGACGGATATGTCCTGAATGGTCATGCTGAGGATTCCTCCTGCTGGTGCGCCGCGACTCGCGCCCACGATCGCGACGGTCGGAATGAGCCTAACCGGTGCGGGGAAGAGCGGTTCAGCCGAGGGAGACGATCATCTTCCCGGTGTTCTCGCCGCGCAGCAGGCCGAGGAAGGCGTCGACGCCGTTCTCCATGCCCTCGACGACCGTCTCGCGGTACTTCAGCTCGCCCGAGGCCAGCCAGCCGGCCACCTCCTGGACGAACTGCTGCTGAAGGTCCTGGTGGTCCGCGACGAGCATGCCCTGCAGGCGCAGCCGCTTGCCGATGACGAGCGCGAGGTTGCGCGGGGCGGGGGTGGGCTCGGTGGCGTTGTACTGGGCGATCATGCCGCAGATGGTGGCGCGGCCGTGCACGTTGAACGAGGAGATCGCGGCCTCCAGGTGCTCACCGCCGACGTTGTCGAAGTAGACGTCGATGCCGTCCGGGGCGGCCTCGCGCAGCTGCTCGGCGACCGGCCCGTTCTTGTAGTTGAACGCGGCGTCGAAGCCGTACTCCTCGACGAGGAGCTTGACCTTCTCGTCCGAGCCGGCGGAGCCGATGACCCGGGAGGCGCCCTTGATCTTCGCCATCTGGCCGACCTGACTGCCGACGGCACCGGCGGCGCCGGAGACGAAGACCGCGTCGCCCTCCTTGAAGGACGCCACGTCGAACAGGCCGGCGTAGGCGGTGAGCCCGGTCATGCCGAGCACGCCGAGGTAGGCGGAGAGCGGGGCGAGCGAGGCGTCGACCTTCACCGCGCGCTCGGCGGGGACGCTCGCGTACTCGCGCCAGCCGAGGCCGTGCAGGACGTGGTCGCCGACCTCGAAGCCCTCGGCGTTCGACGCGACGACCTCACCGACGGCGCCGCCGTCCATGGGGTGGTCGAGCTTGAAGGGCGGGGTGTAGGACTTCACGTCGTTCATCCGGCCGCGCATGTACGGGTCGACCGAGAAGTGCAGGTTGCGCACGAGGACCCGGCCTTCGGCGGGGGCGGTGACCGGCGCCTCACGCAGCGCGAAGTCCTCGGTCTTCGGCCAGCCGTGCGGACGGGCCACGAGGTGCCATTCACGGCCGGACGCGGGAAGAGCTGCAGACATGGGCTCGGGATCTCCTCGGTGTGGGGGTCTCGGTTCACGGGAAGCCCGAAAAGCTTCACCACCTGAAACAACCATGCTCCTGGATATTTCATCTTGTCAAGCAACTGGGTATCCTGTGTGTCATGGCCACCTCGCGCACAGATCCCCTGACCCTCGAAGTCATCGAGCTCATCGGCAGCGTCGTGGCGCGTTACTACGAGGAGTACGAGCAGGCCGCCGCCGCGCACAGCCTCACCGGCGCACAGGCCCGGGTCCTCGGACTCCTGTCCGTCGAGCCGCTTCCCATGCGCCGGATCGCCCAGAAGCTGAAGTGCGAGCCGTCCAACGTGACCGGGATCGTCGACCGGCTGGAGGCGCGCGGCCTGGTGGAGCGGCGCCCGGACCCCGCCGACCGCCGGGTGAAGCTGGCCGCGCCCACCGAGCGGGGAGCGGCGACGGCCCTGCGACTGCGCGACGCGCTGGACTTCGCGCGGGAGCCGCTGGCGGGGCTGCCGGCCGCGGACCGGACGGTGCTGCGGGATCTGCTGCGGCGGATGCTGGGCGTCGAACCGGGGGCCTGAGGGGGCGCGCCGCGGCGCCGGGGACGGGGCGGAGGCGCATGCCCCGGCGTTCACGTGGGGCCGCCGCAGCGGGTGCTGCCGGGGTGTCCTCGATCACCGGACCGGCTGGATACGGCCGGGGCGGCCCGTGGGCCGCGGGCCGGCTCACGGGACCGGGGCGGGCCGAGTACGCCCGGGCCGGTCCGGGCGCGCGGCGCGCCCGACACGCCGTCAGGTGGTCCCTCCTACGGCTCAGCCCAGCGGGCGCGGGGCCCCCGAACGGCGCACGCTTTCAGGAGAGCCGGCTGCCCGTCGGTCCCCCTCAACGCTCTCGGGAGGAACCCGCCGTGACCGTCAGCCTTGAGCAGTTGCGCCGTTGCCATGTCGCCGTCGACCTCGGGGCCGCGCGCACCCGGGTGTACGTCAAGGGGCCCGGCCTCGTCGTGGACGAGCCGAGCGTCGCCGCCGTCAACACCCGTACCGGTTCGCTGATCGCCGTGGGCGCCCTCGCCGAACAGATGACGGGCCGCACCCCCGACTACATCCGGGTGGCCCGGCCCGTCTCCGGCGGGACCGTCGTGGACATCGAGATGGCCCAGCGCATGCTGCGCCACCTCCTCGGCGAGAAGCTCCGCCGCCAGCTGCGCCGCAAGCCCTGGCTGCGCGCCGCCGCCTGCACCCCGCACGACAGCGACCCGCTCGCCCGGCGGGCCTCGGTGGAGACCCTGGTCGGCCTCGGCGCCCGGCGGGTGGAGCTCGTCGACACCCTGATCGCGGCGGCCGTGGGCTGCGGACTGCCGGTCGAGCAGCCGACCGCGACCATGATCATGGTGTGCGGGGCCGCGACGACGCAGATCGCGGTGCTCTCGCTCGGCTCGATCGTGACGGCGGTACGCCTTCCGATCGGCGGCGACGCGATCGACCACGCGGTCGTCCAGCACCTGCGCCAGTACCACGAGCTGATGCTGCCGAGCCACTCCGTGCGCCCCCTCCAGCTCGCGCTCAGCGGCAACGGGCTGACCGCGCAGGGCCCTTCGGTCACCGAGATCCACGGCCGGGACGTGGCCACCGGGCTCGCCCGGTCCGTCGAGGTCGACACCGCCGCGATCCGGCAGGCGATCCACCGCCCGCTCACCGCGGTCCTGGACGGCGTGGGCAAGGTGCTGCGGGACTGCCCGCCCGATCTGGTGGCCGACCTCGTGGACTGCGGCATCATGATGGTCGGCGGGAGCGCCCTGCTGCCCGGCCTCGACCAGATGCTGCGGGACGCGACCGGCATGCCGGTGCACATCGCGGAACGGCCCGACACCTGCTCGATCCTGGGCCTGGGCGCCATGCTGGACGGCCAGATCAGCCCCATCGTCCTCGACCCGCTGGCAGGCTGAGCCGGTCGGCGGGGCCAACCGGTGACGGGCGGGCCGCCCGGGGGGCTGCCGGACGGCGGCCTGCCCCGGTCGCCGCTGCTGCCGCGGCTTCTGGAGGCGGTGCTGAGCGTCGGCTCGGACCTCGAACTGCGGGCGACGCTCCAGCAGATCATCGACACCGCGACCGCCCTGACCGACGCCGGGTACGGGGCGCTGGGCGTATTCGACCCCGGCCGCGGCACGATCCGCGAGCTGTACGTCTGCGGGATGAGCGAGGCCGAGCAGGCGGCCGTCGCCGGCTTCCCCGACGGGCGCACGGGCCTGCTCGGCGCGCTCGTCGACGCGCCGGGCCCGCTGCGCTCCGACGACCTGACCACCGATCCGCGCGCCGGCGGCGTCCCTCCCGGCCATCCCCCGATGCGCTCGTTCCTCGGCGCGCCGATCCGGATCCACCACGAGGTCTTCGGCAGCGTCTACCTCGCCGAGAAGCGCACCGGGCGCTTCACCGAGACCGACGCGGGGCTGCTGAAGGCGCTCTCCGCGCAGGCCGGCATCGCCATCGGCAACGCCCGCCTGTACGAGAGCGCACGCCAGCGGGAACGCTGGATCGAGGGCGCGGCCGCCGTCACCAACATTCTGCTCACCGGCGAGAACCTGTCCGACGCGCTGGCCACGGTCGCGGAGCGGGCCCGTATCCTCAGCGACGCTTCTGCCGGGGTGATCCTCCAGCCCACCGAGGCGGGCGGGATGGAGATCGTGGCCGCCTCCACGCGGGAGGACCCGGCCGGCCTGGTCGGCACGGCGATCGCGCCCGGCTCACCCGTCCTGGTGCAACTGCTGGGCGGCGAGGCCGTCTTCATCGACGACTCGGCGACCGATCCCCGGATGACCACCCCGGTACGGTCGCGGTTCGGGCCGAGCATGATGCTGCCGTTGCAGAGCGGGGGCCGGCTCATCGGCACGCTCGCCCTGCCCCGGCGGCGCGGCGCCCGCCCGTACACCGGCCTGGACCGGCTGCTGGCCGCCCAGTTCGCCTCGCAGGCGGCGCTGGCCCTGGTGCTCGCGGACTCGCAGCACGACCGGGAGCAGCTGGCGGTGTACGAGGACCGCGACCGGATCGCGCGGGACCTGCACGACCTGGTCGTCCAGCGGCTGTTCGCCACCGAGATGATGCTGGAGTCGACGCGCCGCAGGGCCGGTGCCGGGGAGACGGGCGAGCTGCTCGGTACGGCGGTCGACGAGCTGGACTCGACGATCCAGGAGGTGCGGACGGCCATCTTCGCGCTCCAGCAGCCGCCCGCCGAGGCGCCCGCCACCTTCCGGGGCCAGGTGCTGCGGGAGACCGGGGGCGCGGCGGCGGTACTCGGCTTCCAGCCGTCCGTCCACTTCACCGGGGCGGTGGACGCGCTGGTCCGGGGACCGGTCGGCGGGCGGCTGCTCGCGGCGCTGCGGGGCGCGCTGGCGGCGGCTCACCGGCGGACGGGGGTGTCGGCGATCGAGGTGGAGGTGGACGCGACGGCCACCCTGCCGGACGGGCGGGGCGCGGTCCGTCTCACGGTCGCGGACGACGGGCGCGAGCCGGACGGTTCGCGGGCGCCGACGGCGACCTGGCAGGCGCCGCTCTGAGCGCCCGCGTCAGGGGCCGGGCGCGGGCATGGGCCCTGGTCACGGCCCGGGTGCGGCCCTGAGGGCGATGCGGGTGTTCGAGTGGGCGACGCCCGCCTCGCGCTTGAGGCGGCGCAGGAGGGTGTCGAGCGCGGCGGTGTCGGCGGCGGTGGCGCGTACCAGGTAGTCGTGTCCGCCCGTCACGTGCACCACCTCGGTGATACCGGGCAGGGTCAGCACCGCCCGTTCGAACGTCTCGTTGGTGGTGTCCATCCGCAGGGTCACGTCGATGAAGGCGACGAGCCCGGTGCGGGTGTCGGCGGCGGGGTCGATGATCACGGTGAAGCCGCGGATGACGCCGTCCTTGCGCAGCCGTCTGACCCGGTCGGCCGCTGCGTTGGCGCTGAGCCCGACCCGTGCGCCCAGGTCGCGGTACGAGATCCGGGCGTCCTCCTGGAGGACACCGAGGATTTCCCTGTCCAGACGATCCATGCCCCTCATTGTCGCAGCTTCGACCCGTATGCGAGGAATGGGGCGACGTCCCCCGTACGGCGCAGGCCGACGGGCTCACGGCCCGTGCCCGTCCTTGACTGGCTGTGTGAACACAGCCGTGAAGCAGTCACCCGCACCCGCGGACGCCCCGGGCTCCGCCGCCTATCGCAACCTGATCGTGGCCACGGTCGGCTTCACGCTCACCTTCTGGGCCTGGAACCTGATCGCGCCCATGTCGGGGGACTACAAGGACCGCCTCGACCTGAACTCCTTCCAGCAGTCCCTGCTGGTCGCCGTACCCGTGCTGGTGGGCTCGCTGGGCCGGATCCCGGTGGGCGCGCTGACCGACAAGTACGGGGCGCGGCTGATGTTCCCCCTCACCTCGGCGCTGACGATCCTGCCGGTGCTGCTGCTGATCCCGGCGAAGAACTCGTACGGCGCGATGCTGGCCGTGGGGTTCCTGCTGGGTATCGGCGGCACGACGTTCGCGATCGGCATCCCGCTGGTCAACTCCTGGTTCCCGCCCGCCAAACGCGGCCTCGCGCTCGGCGTCTTCGGCATGGGCATGGGCGGGGTCGCCCTGTCCGGCTACTTCACCCCCCGCATCGCCAAGCACGGCGACAACCTGCCGTTCCTCGTGGTCGCCGGGGCCCTGGTGGTGTATGCGGCGCTCTCGGCGCTGTTCATCAACGACCACCCCGGCCGCCAGGTGCCGACCGACTCGCTGGCCCACCGGCTGGGCTCGGCGGGCAGGCTGCGGGTCACCTGGGAGCTGTCCGCGCTGTACGCCATCGGCTTCGGCGGGATCGTCGCGTTCGGCGTGTACCTGCCGACGTACCTGAAGACCTGGTACGAGCTGACGCCGACCGACGCCGGCACGAAGGCGGCCGGGTTCGCCCTGGTCACCGTCATCTTCCGGCCGATCGGCGGCTGGCTCTCGGACCGCGTCCACCCGGCGCTCGTCACCTCGGTGGCCCTCGGTGTGGCGGCCCTGATGGCGATCGTCCAGGCCTTCGACCCGAAGCTGGACCCGACGGGCACGATCGCGCTGCTGGTCATGGCCGCGGGCCTGGGCACGGCGAGCGGCAGTGTCTTCGCGCTGGTCTCGCAGGTCACCCCGCAGGCGAAGGTGGGCAGCGTGACCGGCATCGTCGGCGCGATGGGCGGACTCGGCGGGTTCGTGCCGCCGCTGGTGATGGGCGCGATCTACAGCGCGAAGGAGTCGTACTCGATCGGTTTCATGCTGCTGTCCGACCTGGCCCTGGCGGGCTGTGTGTACGCGTACGGCCGCATGCGGAACGTACAGCGGGACGGGTGAGGGGAGCACCGCACGCGGGCCGTGAGGCGCGGGGCCGGCGAACCCGGCCGGCCTCGTACCCCGGGGCACCGCACGCGGGTGCGTGAGGCGTGGGCCTCATTCGAGCCGGTTCCTGGGGCCGGGGGCACCGTATCGATCTAGTGCCGCGGCAGCCAGGGTTTGCCCGGAAGGAGCGGCGTCAGGCGCATCCCCAAGTTCTCGGCTCCGCTCGAACAGGGGAGACCCCACCTCTCGGCGTGCCGGACGGAAGCCCTCGTACTGGACGTACTCGGGTTTTCGGCCGGTGCGGCGAGAGTGCGTGCATGGCGTCGCGACGGGGCGAACCTTGGCTGCCGCGGCACTAGGGTGCGCAGGGTGATGCCACTTCTGCCCGAACTCCGGGACGCGTCCGGTCCGGCGGCCCGCGAGGCCGTCCGGTTCGATGACGTCACCCTCACCTACTCCGAGCTGACCGAGGTCACGGCCGCCCTCGCGGCCCGGCTCACCGGCGCGGTCCGGGTCGCCGTCTGGGCCACCCCGACCGCGCCGACCGTCGTCGCGGTGGTCGCCGCGCTACGGGCCGGGGTACCGGCCGTCCCGCTGAACCCGAGGACGGGGGAACGGGAGCTCGCGCACATCGTCGCGGACAGCGCGCCCTCGATGGTGCTGGCCTCGGCCGACGACGTGCTCCCGCCCGCGCTGGCCGGCCTGGAGCGCCTCGACGTCACCACCACACCCTCGGGCCCCGCGCCCGCCACGCTCCCCGAACCGGACCCGGAGTCCCCCGCCCTGGTCGTGTACACCTCCGGCACGACCGGGCCGCCGAAGGGGGCCGTCCTGCCGCGCCGGGCGCTCGCCGCGTCGCTGGACGCGCTGGAGGACGCCTGGCAGTGGACCGCCGACGACGTCCTCGTCCACGCGCTGCCGCTGTTCCACGTGCACGGGCTGATCCTCGGCGTGCTGGGACCGCTGCGCCGGGGCGGTTCGGTGCGCCACCTGGGCCGGTTCTCGCCCGAGGGCGTGGCCCGGGAGCTGAGCGCGGGCGGCACGATGCTGTTCGGCGTACCGACCATGTACCACCGGCTCGCGGAGGCGCTGACGGCCCCGGGCGCCTCCACCGGGCTCGCGAAGGCCCTGGCGGGCGCCCGGCTGCTGGTCTCCGGATCGGCCGCGCTGCCGGTCCACGACCACGAGCGCATCGCGGCGGCGACCGGCCGCCGGGTCATCGAGCGGTACGGCATGACGGAGACCCTGATGAACACGGGTGTGCGGGCCGACGGCCCCTCGCGCCCCGGCACGGTCGGCCCGCCCCTGCGCGGCGTGGAGCTGCGCCTGGTCGAGGAGGACGGCACCCCGCTCACCGGCCCCGGGTCCATCGGCGAGATCCAGGTCCGCGGCCCGAACCTGTTCACCGGCTATCTCAACCGGCCCGACGCGACGGCCGCCGCGTTCACCGCCGACGGCTGGTTCCGCACGGGCGACATGGCCACGCTCGACCCGGACGGCTATGTGCGCATCGTCGGCCGCAGGGCGACGGACCTGATCAAGAGCGGCGGCTACAAGATCGGCGCCGGCGAGATCGAGAACGCCCTGCTCGACCACCCCGGCGTGCGGGAGGCGGCGGTCACCGGGGAACCCGACGCGGACCTCGGCGAGCGGATCGTGGCCTGGGTGGTGGCCGCCGACCCCGCCGCCCCGCCCGCCCCGGAGGAACTGGCCGACCACGTCGCGGCCCAGCTGGCCCCGCACAAGCGCCCGCGCACCGTCCGCTACCTGGACGCGCTGCCGCGCAACGACCTGGGCAAGATCATGAAGCGGGCGCTCCATGGCTGAGCGGCTGACGGCACGGGAGGCGATCGCCGCGCTCACCGCCGACTTCGAGGAGTCCCCCGCCCCCGCCGGGGACACCGCAGGCGACGGCCCGCTCGGCTGGACGGGCTACGCGGACTCAAGGGCCCGGGCTACCGCCCGTACCGGCGAACAGGAGTCCGTCGTCCACGGCACCGCCACGGTCGGCGGGCGTTCCTGCGTCCTGATCTCCTTCGAGTTCGGCTTCCTGGGCGGCTCGCTGGGGCAGCGCACCGGGGACCGGCTGGAGGCGGCGTACGCGGAGGCGGTCACCCGGCGGCTGCCGCTCGTCTCACTGATCGCGACGGGCGGCAGCCGGATGCAGGAGGGCATGATCGCGCTGACCCAGCTGCACCGGGTCGCCCGCGCCTCGGCCCGGCTGCGGGCGGCGGGACCGGCGCAGCTCGCGGTCCTGCGCGACCCGACGACCGGGGGCGGCTGGGCCACGCTGGGCGCGGGCGCCGATGTGATCCTGGCGCTGCCCGGGGCACAGATCGGGTTCGCCGGGTCCCGGGTGCGCCCGGCCGGCGCCGACCCCGCCGCGTACGGCGCCGAGGGCCAGCTCGCGGCCGGTTCCGTCGACGCGGTCGTGGCGCCCGGGGACCTCCCGGCCACGGTCGGGCGCTGGCTCCGCCTGCTCACCCACCACGGCACCCCGCCCGCCCCCGCCCCGGTGCCGGCGGCCCTGGCGGCGACGGACCCGCCGGAGACGGGCTGGGACGCGGTGCTCCGGGCCAGGGCGGCGGACCGGCCGCGCGCCGGGGCCTACCTGGACGCCTACTTCGAGGCGCGCCTCCCGCTGAGCGGCGACCGCTGCGGCGGCACGGACCCGGGGCTGCTCTGTGGATTCGGGCTGCGCGAGGGGCGTCCGGTGGCGTACGTGGCGCAGTGCGGCACCGCGACCCGCCCGGCCGGCTACCGCACGGCGGCCCGGGTGATCCGGCTCGCCGACCGGCTGGGCGTCCCGGTCCTCACGCTGGTGGACACCCCGGGCGCGGCCAACGACGCGGAGGCGGAACGGTCCGGTGCGGGCGCGGCCATCGCGGACGCCTTCGCGGCGATCGCGGCGGCCCGGGTCCCGGTCACGACCCTGGTGATCGGCGAGGGCGGTTCGGGCGGGGCGCTGGCCCTGGCCGCGCCGGACAACACGCACGTCACCCCGGACAGCTACTTCTCGGTCATCGCCCCGGAACTGGCCGCCGCGATCCTGAAGCGCTCCCCGGACGAGGTCCGGGCCACGGCCGGCCAGCTTCGGCTGCGCCCGCAGGACCTGGTGGAACTGGGCGTGGCCCGCTCGGTGGCCGGGCCGGGCGCCGCCGGTCAGCGGGCGTGAAGGACGGCCGGCGTGAGGAAGGGGCCGGCGTGAGGAAGGGGCCGCCCTCACGCCTCGGGGCTGCGCGCGTCGTACCGGCTGAACCCGGGCGACCACAGCGCGAGCAGCGCCACGGCGAGGACGCAGGCGATCCCTCCCCCGGTCACGGCGAGACCGGGGGAGGCCAGATCGGCGGCGGAGCCGGCGAGGAAGTCCCCCAGCCGGGGCCCGCCGGCCACCACCACGATGAAGACCCCCTGGAGCCGTCCGCGCAGCTCGTCCGGGACGGCGGCCTGGAGCATGGTGTTGCGGAAGACCATGGACGTGGTGTCGGCGGCCCCGGCGAGCGCCAGGAACAGGATCCCGAGCCAGAGCTGCCGGGTGAGCCCGAAGACGGCGACGGCCGCGCCCCAGCACCCGACGGCGGCCAGCACCGCCAGCCCGTGCCGGCGGACGCTCCCCAGCCACCCGGAGAACACCCCGCCCAGCAGCGCCCCGAGCGCCGGTGCGGCGACGAGCAGCCCGGTGGTCTTCGCGTCGCCCCCGTACCAGAGGACGGCGACGACGGGGAAGAGCGCGCGGGGCTGGGCGAGCACCATGGCGCACAGGTCGCTGAGGAACGTCATCCGCAGGTTGGGCCGGGTGCCGAGGAACCGCAGCCCGTCGAGGACGGAGGCCCGCTTCCGGTCCGCCGTCTCCTCCCGCTCGGGCAGCATCGAGGGCAGCCGCCACATGGCGTAGAGGGACGCGGTGAAGGTGACGGCGTCGACCCCGTAGGCCGCGCGGTACCCCCACCATCCGACGATGAGCCCGCCGAGCATGGGCCCGACGAGCGTGCCGGTCGTGCCGGTCATCGAGTTCAGCGCGTTGGCGGCGGGCAGCTGCTCGGCCGGCAGCAACCGGGCGATCATCGAGCTGCGGGCGGGCGCGTTGAGCGCGAAGCAGACGGCCTGGAGCGCGACCACCCCGTACAGCACGCCCACCTGCTCGACCCCGGCGACGGTGACCGCCACCAGTGCCACCGAGAGCAGGAACGACCCCAGCGCACTGGCCAGCCCCAGCTTCCGCCGGTCCACGGTGTCCGCGACGGCCCCGCCGTACAGCCCGAACACCACGAGCGGCACCAGCGAACAGGCCCCGATGAGCCCCACGGAGAACGCCGACCCGGTGAGGTCGTACACCTGGAGCGAGACGGCGAGGGCGGTCATGCCCTGGCCCACCCACGACACGGTGTTCCCGAACCAGAGCCGCCGGTAGTCGGGGGAGGTCCGCAGCGGGGTCAGGTCGGCGAATATTCGGGTGCGGGATACATCGGATTCGGTCGTTTCGGTCACGGAGCATGGTAGCGACCGGCCCGGAAGAGGTGGCTCGTCCCCTGCGCCCGCCACCAGCGACGGAACGTGATGGAAGCGCTTCCGCTGGTACTCTGGCGGGGTGACGAGCAACCGCCCTGACCGGCATTCCACCGCGGCCGACGGCGTGAGACAGCGAGCCGTGACCCTCAGTGACGTGGCGCGGGACGCCGGGGTGTCCCCGGCCACCGCGTCCCGGGTGCTCAGTGGACGGTACTCGGTACCCGACGCGACCCGGGCCCGGGTGGAGAGGTCCGTACGGAAGCTGGGGTACGTGGCGAACATGCACGCCCGCGTCCTGGCCGGCGCGCTGTCCCGGATCGTCGCCGTACTGACCTCCGACGTCACCTCCGCCTTCTACGGACGGATCGTGGAGGGGATCGAGCAGGAGGCGGTCGCGGCGGGCCGCATGTGCATCCTCGTCACCACGCAGAACGACCCCGGCAGGGAGAGCGCCATGCTGTCCCTGCTGCGCGAGCAGAACGCCGAGGTGGTCGTCCTGGTCGGCGGCGTGGACGCGGAGAACGAGGCGTACCGGAACCGGATGGCCGAACTGGCCAGGACGCTGGACGCGGCCGGTTCCCGGCTCGTCCTCATCGGCCGCCCCTCACCCTCCCCCGACGCCCCGGTCACCGTCGTCGAGTACGACGCCGTGGGCGGAGCGCTGGCGATCACCAGCCATCTGCTGTCCATGGGGCACCAACGGGTGCTGTTCCTCGGCGGCACGCCGGGCAGCACCACGACCAGTGCCCGCGTCGAGGGATACCGCAAGGCGCTCGCCGGCTTCGGGATCGAGACGGATCCCGAACTCGTCGTCCACGGCCGTTCCACGCGGAACTTCGGGTACGAGACCATCACCCGGCTTCTCGACGCCGGACGGCCCGACTTCACCGCGGTCTTCGCCTGTGACGACCTGGTGGCGGCCGGGGCGATGACGGCGCTGCGCGAGCGGGGGCTGGACGTGCCGGGCGACATCTCGGTCGCCGGGTACGACGATCTCCCCCAGTCCGTCGACCTGGTACCGCCGCTCACGACCGTGAACGTCCCGCTGGCCCAGCTCGGCCGGGCCGCGGTGCAGCTGGCCCTGCGCCGCACCGAGGACGCGGCCGCCGGACAGCACGTGATGCTCGGCACGCACGTGGTGGTCCGGCACTCGGTGCGTCCGCGCTTCGCGCCCCGCGCCTGACGCGTCGGTGCCCGGGCCGGTCCGGCCTCGGGCACCACGGTGAACAGCTCTTCCCAAAGCGCTACTTGACCGACCCCGCCGTCAGTCCGGAGCGCCAGAAGCGCTGCAGGCTGACGAAGACGATCAGCATCGGAAGGATCGCGAGCAGCGAGCCCATCAGCACCACCGGCAGCAGGGCGGGCGTCTGGACCACGTAGTTGTTCCAGAAGAACAGCCCCAGGCTGACGGGGAAGAGCTTGTCGTCGGTCAGCATCACCATCGCCAGGAAGAAACTGTTCCAGATCGCCGAGAACTGGAACAGGAAGATCGTGGTGAACCCGGAGCGGATCATCGGGAAGCCGATCGAGCGGAACAGCCGCACCTCGCCCGCCCCGTCCATCCGGGCCGCCTCGACGACCTCGTCGGGTATGTAACCGGCGCTGAAGATGCGGGCCAGGTACACGCCGAACGGATTGACCAGCGACGGGATCAGCACGGCCCAGACGGTGTTCACCACGCCGGCCTTCGCCGCGAGCAGGTACAGCGGGATGACGGTGGCGGTGCCGGGCACCAGCACGCCGACCAGCACCAGGCCGAAGAGGTGTTCCTTCCCGCGGAAGCGGTACTTGTCGAAGGCGTAGCCCGCCGCGACGGAGACGACCGCGCTGCCGAGGGCGCCCACGCCCGCGTACAGGATCGAGTTCAGATACCAGCGGCCGTAGATTCCGGCGCCCGGTCCGTGGGTCAGCCGGGTGTCCGCGCCCGAGGTGTCGGTGTGCCACAGACTCGAGAGGTTGTGGTGCAGGTCGAAGCCGCCCGGCGAGAACACGTCGCCGCGCAGGACCCCGTCGGCGCTGCTGATCGCGGCCAGCACCATCCACACCAGCGGGAAGAAGGTGTAGACCGTCGTCAGGACGAGCAGGGTGTTGACCGTCGTCCTCGACATGACGCGCGACCGGCCGGGCCTCTTCGGTGACGGCCGCGACCGGGCGGGCCGTACGACGGGGCGGGCGCTCGGGGGAGCCTCCGGCTCGGTCAGGGTCACAGGTTTCTCCACGGTTTGCCGATACGGGTGACGGCATAGGACAACAGCCCGGCGAGCAGGGCCAGCAGGATCGATCCGGCTGCCGCCAGCCCGGCGTCGTTACGCAGGAACGCCGCCGCCCAGACGTACATGTTGGGCGTCCAGGTGTTGCTGATCGCGCCGTGCGACACCTTGTTGAGCAGCATCGGCTCGGCGAACAGCTGGAGGGTGCCGACACCCGCGAAGAGGCCGATCAGGCCGATCGAGCTGCGGATCAGCGGGAGTTTGACGCTCCACGCGACCCGCGCCGCACCGGCCCCGTCCAGGGACGCCGACTCCAGCAGCTCGCGCGGGATGGCCTGGAGCGCCGCGTAGAAGACGACGACGTTGTAGCCCAGCGACATCCAGATGCCGATGTTGACGATGGCCGGCAGCACCCCGGTGGGCGAGAGGAAGTCGAACCCGATTCCGCCCGAACGCATCGCGGAGACCACGGGGCTCACGCCCGGGGTGTAGAGGTAGCCCCAGACGAGTGCGGCGAGGATGCCCGGCACGACATGCGGCAGGTACAGCGTCAGCTGGAAGAACCTCTTGGCGCGGGCCACCGCCGAGTCGAGCAGCAGGGCCACCGTCAGGGAGACGGCGAGCATCAGCGGGACCAGGAAGGCGGTGTACAGCGCGACGTGGACGAATCCGCTGCGGAACTGCGGGTCGCCGAGTGCCCGGCGGTAGTTGCCCAGCCCGGTGAAGACGGTCTCGGTACCGCCGAAGCCGAGGCCGGAGTTGCGTTCGGTGAACAGGCTGAGCCATATCGCGTAGCCGATCGGAATCAGCGTGACCGCGGTGAAGAGCACGAAGAAGGGGGTGAGGAACAGGGACGCGGCCCGGGCCCTGCCGCCCCGCCCCGCGGTGCTCGCGGGGCGGGGGGCGGCGGGACGGTCGATGGTGGTGGTCATCGGTGGCTTCCTCAGCCGGCCGAAACGTTCAGACCGCGGTCCTTGAGGTTCCTGACCGTGGCGTCCTGCCCCTCACGCAGCGCACCGGCGATGTCGCCCTTGCGGTCGATCTGCCCGAGCGGGTCGGACAGGGCCTTCCAGGTGGCGGTCATGGACGGGCCGAAGGCCCAGCCGGGCGTCAGGCTGTCGGCGGCCTCGCGGAACACCGGGTAGACGTCGGAGGCGTAGTACGAGGCGTCGTAGCTCTTCTCGGCGACGGCCACCATGTCCGTCGCGGCGGGATAGCTGCTCGCGGTGCCCTCGGCGAGCCGGGTGGTCCAGGCGTCCTTGTGGGTGGTGAGCCAGACGGCGGCCTCGAAGCCCTGGTCCAGGTGGTCGCTGCCCTTGGCCACGGCGAAGGTGCTGCCGCCGTTCATGCCGGAGGCGGGCTTCCCGTCGAAGGTGGGCAGCGGGGCGACCGCCCACTTGCCCTTCTGGTCGGGCAGCTTGGTGGACAGACCGGCGGCGTTCCAGGTCGCGCCGATCTCGCTGACGACCTTGCCGGCGGCTTCGTCCTTGGCCTGCGTGGGCGCCCAGTAGGGCTTGCCCGCGACCAGGTCGTCGTCGAGCATGTCCTGCCAGAAGTCGACCGTCCTGGTCGTCCCGGCGTCGGCGAATCCGACCTTCCAGGTGTCGCCCTCGGTGCCGAACCAGGTGCCGCCGCTCTGCCAGGACAGTCCGGCGACCACCGACGGGTCGTCGATGGGGAAGGTCGCGAGCCGGGCTTCGGGGTCGGCCTTCTTCAGCTTCGCCGCGGCGGCGCGGAACTCGCTCCACGTCCTGGGCACCGTGAGGCCGTACTTCTTGAAGACGTCCTGGCGGTAGAAGTAGACCATCGGGGCGATGTCCATCGGGACGGCCCAGTTCTTGCCGCCCAGCGTGGCCAGTTCCATGGCCTGCGCGTTGAACTTCGCCTTGAGCTCAGGGGTGAACTTCGCGCTCAGGTCCTGGACATAGCCCTGGGACACCAGGTCCGGCAGGTTCTGGTATTCGGGGGCGAACAGGTCGGGTCCGTTGCCGGACTTGATCGCGTTGACCAGCTTGGTGTAGCCCTCGGGGCCGCCGGCGAGGTCCGTGTACTCCAGCGTGATCCGCGGGTGGGTGGCGTTGAACTTGTCCACCACCGCCTGCGCGTTCCTGCCTCCGCCCCACACCTGAAGGGTCACCGGCTTGCCGCCCGCGGCGTCCCCCTGGGTCGTGGAGGTGCCGCCCTCACCGCAGGCGGTCAGCAGCGCGAGCGCCAGAACCGATCCGCCGGCTGCCCGGAGGAGATGTCGCCGGGAGCGCTTCCCGACCGGACCGTTCGTGCTGGACATGGGACTCCTTGAAAGTCACACCGAGAGGGAAGCGCCGGACAGATTCGGACGTTAGAGCGCTTCCATAGGAACGTCAATACCTTCCACTCGCCCTCTTCGGGCGCCCCATGCATGGCCACAGCGTGTACCGCTGGGGAACTTCCCCTCTCTTGACCGGATCCCGGTTCCGTCCTACGGTCCAGAAAATTAAAGCGCTTCCACAGCTTGGAGTGACCACCTTGCCCGCCCAGCCCGTCCACCCCCGACCAGCCGCCCTGCTGGCCATGGACCCCGCGCTCACCGCCGATGTGCTGCCACTCGACCTCCTGGAACGGCTGGGGGCCGTGACCGAGTTGGCGCCGGGCCCGGCGGTCACCGACTTCGCCGCGGCGCCCGAGGCCCTGGCCCGGACCGAACTGCTGATCACCTGCTGGGGTTGCCCGCCCATCGACGCGTCGGTGCTCGCGGCGGCTCCGCGGCTCAAGGCCGTCGTCCACGCCGCGGGCAGCGTCAAGGACGCCGTGGCCTCCTCCCGGGTATGGGAACGCGGCATCGTCGTGTCGTCGGCAGCCGCGGCGAACGCCCGCCCGGTGGCGCAGTTCACGCTCGCCACCGTGCTGCTGGCCGGAAAGCGGGCCTTCCCGCTCGCCGCCGCCTATCCCCAGCAGGGCTTCCGCGCCTACCCCACCAGCGCGGACACCGGTAATCACGGCCGCACCGTCGGCGTCGTGGGCGCTTCCCGCATCGGCCGCCTGGTGCTGGACATGCTGCGGCCGCACGGATTCCGGCTGCTGGTCACCGACCCGTACCTGGACCCGGCGCAGGCCCGCGAGCTGGGCGCCGAACTGATGCCGCTCGACGAACTGATGGCGACCGCCGACACGGTCACCCTGCACGCACCCCTGCTGCCCGGGACCCGCCGCATGATCGACGCCCGCCGGCTGGGCCTGATGAAGAACGGCGCGGTACTGATCAACACCGCCCGTGGCGCCCTCGTGGACACCGACGCCCTGGTGGCGGCCTGCACGGACGGGCGTATCGACGCCGTTCTGGACGTGGTGGAGCCCGAGCCGCTGCCCGGCGACCACCCCCTGTTCGCGCTGCCGAACGTCTTCGTCACCCCCCACATCGCCGGAGCCCTGGGCAGCGAACTGCGGCTGCTGGGCGAGTTCGCCGTGCGGGAAGCCGAACGCTGGGCGGCCGGAGAGCCCCTGGCCGGTCAGGTCCACGCCGATGACCTGGAGCGGATCGCATGAGCGCCTGGCGCTGGGAGCAGAGCCGTTTCGGCGGGGGCGGCTACATCACCGGCCTGGCCCTCGACCCCTTCGACCCGCAGCGGCTGTACGCGCGCTGCGATGTGGCGGGCTGTTTCGTGTCCGAGGACGGCGGTGCGCACTGGCAGACCCGTAACGCCGGTCTGACCCGCGCCCACGAGCACATGGTCGCCGCCCTCGTCCCGTCCCCGTTCGAACCGGGGCTGGTGCTCCGCTGCTCCGGCGACGCCCGCGGCGGACGTACGTACGGATCGATCCATCGCAGCGTCGACCACGGCGCGACCTGGACCGAGGTCTGTACCGACGTCGACTTCTACGGCAACGGTCCGACCCGCTGTTTCGGCGAGGTCTGCTCCTTCGACCCCTTCGAACCGTCCCGGGTCCTGGTCGGCGGCTACCGTGCCGGACTGTGGGCCAGCGACGACGCCGGGCTGAACTGGCGCCCGCAGGGCCTCGGCGGCGAGCGGATCGGCTGCGTGGTGCACCACCCGGGCGTGCCGGGGCTGGTGTACGCGGGGACGATCGGCGACAACGGGATCTCCGGACTCTGGGCCATGGGCGACGCCCCGCTCGCCGATGTGATCCTGGAACACGGCGACGTGCCGCGCGGCACCCACGGCTCGCTGTACGTCTCCGCCGACGCCGGCCGGACCTGGACCCTGCGGCACCGGCTGCCGGACTGGTCGGTGAACGGTCTCGCCCTCGACCCCGACGACCCGGACCTGGTCCTGGCCGCCGCCCGCGACGGCGTGTACCGCTCCACGGACGGCGGGCTCACGTTCACCCGCTGCGCGGACGGTCTGGAGACGGACCTCCAGTACGACTTCGTACGCCGCGACCCGCACCGGCCCGGCCGCTACCTGACGGCCCCGCACTTCGGCGCCCCGGACATCCCCGTCCACGAGACGCTCGACTCCGGTGTCACCTGGCGACCGCTCAAGGAGACGTACACCGAAGCGGACATCACCGACTACCCCGCCTATGTCGACGCCCCCGCCGTGCTCGGCGACGCCATCAGCGAGCTCGTCTTCCACCCGGACAAGCCGGAGACGTTCTTCATCACCGGCTACTACGGGGTCTCCCGGACCGACGACAACGGGAGCACCTTCACCGGTCAGGGATTCTCCGGGACCGAGACCACCTGCCTGGAGGCGGTGGTGGCCGACCCCCGTTCCGGACGGCTCTACGTCACGCCGGCCGACCACGTCCCGGCCGTGAGCGAGGACGACGGGCGCGGCTACCGGCCGTTCGGGAAGGGGTACGCCCCGAGCGCCGCTCTCGCGGTCGGCCCGCACGACCCCGGCCTGATCCTGTTCGGCGCGGGCGCCAAACGCCGGAACGTCCGCGACGCGCGCATCCTGCGCTCGACCGACGGCGGCCTGACCAACGAGGTGGTCCGCACCTTCCACGGCAAGCGCTTCGTCCAGGCCCTCGCCGCCTCGCCCACGGAGGAGGGCCGGTTCTACGCGTACGTGGACGGCGACCTGGACGACAGCCCCGACAGCGCCGGCCTGCAGCGCAGCGACGACGGCGGTCTCACCTGGCACCGGCTGCCCGGGCCCTTCCCGGACACCGTGCACCGGCTGCCGGTCGAGGAGGACTGGATCGAGAGCGAGCTGCTGCCGTGCGTCGTCTACCAGAAGCGCAACGCGGCGGGGGCCAACCAGCTGCTGGCCTGCGACCCCTCGGTGCCCGGCCGGCTCTACGCCGGGGAGTGGTCGCTCGGCGTCTTCCGTTCCGACGACGCCGGCGCGAGCTGGCGGCGGGCGGACGCCGGACTGCCGTTCGGCCGCGACCGGCTCGCCGTCCTGTCCCACGTACTGGCCGACCCCGAACGGCCCGGCCGGCTGTACGCCGGGTTCGTCGGCCACGGGCTGTGGCGCAGCGAGGACTCCGGGGAGAGCTGGAGCTGCGTGCTGGCGCCGGATCCCGGCCCGGTCAACGCGACCTCGGTGGCCGTTCGCGGTGGGCGGCTGGCCGTCGTGTGCGAGCCGATGTGGTGGACGGACACCCCGGCCCGGGTCCTGGTCAGTGAGGACGACGGGGGCAGCTGGCAGGACATCCACCCCACCGAGTACGGGGCCGTGCGCTGGAAGGGGGTGGCCATCGACCCCGCCGGCCGCATCCACGCGGTCTCCTGCGGCAACGGGGCGTTCGTGGCCCACCCCGCTCCCCCCGCGTAACCACGGCCGGCCGGGCGCCCGCGGCGTCCGGCCGGGACACCGGGGTGCCGTCCGTCGAGGAACGGCACCCGCGAGACCGCACCAGTGACCCGCCACGGGACGGAGCGCCCCGTGGAACGCCACCCTCCCGTCTCCACCGCGCGTAGGGCCGGGACCCATCCCAGGAGAGAGCCATGACCACCCTCTGGTCCCGTCGCGCCTTCCTCCACGCGTCCGGAGCCGCACTCGCCGCAGGCACGCTGTTCACGGCCGCGCACCCCGCGGCCGCAGCGGACGCGGACGAGTTCGACCGGCTGCGCGGCGTCTGGCGCGACATCATCCTCGGCCGGGGCATCGACCCCGCCGTCGAACCGTTCCGCACCCGGCTCACCGCACTCGCGAACACCGCGGCCGGCCACCGGGACACGATGGCCCCGGCCGCCGGATCGCTCTGGCCGGATCTGCCGCTCCTCACCGACTCGGCCGCGATCACCGGCAGCTACCAGCGGCTGAACGCCCTGGCACAGGCCTACCACCAGCCCGGAACCGGCCTCACCGGCCACGCCTCCGTCCCGCCGCTCGTCGCCACCGGCCTCGCACACATCCGGGAGACCGTCTACAACCCGTCCACCACCCGCTTCGGCAACAGCTGGGACTGGGACATCGGCACTCCGCTCGCCCTCACCGACGTCCTGGCCCTGATGTACGAGCACCTCCCGGCCGAGGAGATCGCCGCCTCCTGCGCCTCGCTGGACCACTGGCACCCCACCCTCGACGGCTGGACCGGAGGCAATCTCACCGACGGCGCCCGCACCATGGCCGTGCGGGGCGTCGTCGGCAAGGACCCCTCCTGGATCGCCCGCGCCCGCGACGGCCTCTCCCAGGGCTTCCCCTACGTCACCAGCGGCGACGGGCTCTACGCCGACGGCTCGTTCGTCCAGCACCTGTGGGTGGCGTACACCGGCTCGTACGGAGCGGTGATGCTCGACGGTTACGGCAAGCTCTTCACGCTGCTGGCCGGCTCCAGCTGGGAGGTGACCGACCCGCAGCGCCGTCACGTCTTCGACGCCGTCGACAACGCCTTCGCACCCTGGCTGTACAACGGTCTGGTCATGGACGCCGTGTGCGGGCGCTCCATCAGCCGCGGGCTGCAGCAGACCGCCACGGTCGCCCAGGACGACCACTCCCGCGGCCAGGGGTTCCTCGGCGGCATCGCGCTGCTCGCCGAGAGCGCCCCGGCCGATGAGCGCGAACGGTGGCGCGGCATGGTCAAGGGCTGGCTGGAGCGCGAGACGGTCCGGCCGGTCCTGACCGATCCCCAGGCGAACCTGCAGACGATCGCCCGGCTCTCCGCACTCGCCCGGGACCCCTCCGTACGCGCCCGCCCCGAGCCGGTGGAGCACCGCCTCTTCCCGGCCATGGACCGTGCCGTGCACCGGCGCGCGGGCTGGGCGGCCGCGCTGAGCATGTACTCCAGCCGGATCCAGCCGTACGAATGCCTCAACCGCGAGCACCTGCACGGCTGGCACAGCGGCTCGGGGATGCTGCAGTGGTACGGCGCCGACTTCGGCAACGACCAGTACTCCGACGCCTTCTGGCCCACCGTCGATCCGTACCGGCTCCCCGGCACGACCGTCACCGCCAAGCCGTTGGCCGACGGGGCGGGCGGCGGCTGGGGCAACGGCCGCTCGGACCGGTCCTGGGTGGGCGGCACCACGGACGGCGAGTACGCGGCCGTCGGCCAGGACCTCAAGGGCGTGGGCAGCACCCTCACCGCCCGTAAGTCCTGGTTCTTCCTGGACGACGCGATCGTCTGCCTCGGGGCGGGGATCACCGCCGCGGACGGGTACGCCGCGGAGACCGTCGTCGACAACCGCAACCTCGGCGCGTCCGGCACGGCCGCCCTCACGGTGGACGGACGCATCCTGCCCTCCGACCGGCGCCGGCAGGACCGTTTCCCCGGCGCCGGGTGGGCGCACCTGGCGGGCCACGCCGGATACGTCTTCCCCCAGGGCGCGGATCTGTGCACGCTGCGCGACGAACGTACGGGTTCCTGGGCCGACATCAACGCCATGAGCGCGCCGGCCCCCCTGCTCACCCGCGGGTACGCCACGCTCTGGCACGACCACGGACTCGACCCCGTCGACGCCTCGTACGCGCACATCCTCATGCCGGGGGCCGACGCGCGCGCGACCGCCCGGCGCGCCGCCGACCGGGGCTGGCTGCGGACGCTGGCCAACACGGCGGATCAGCAGGGCGTGCGGGTGGCGCGGCTGGGCGTCACCGCGGTGAACTTCTGGCGGCCCGGCACGGTCGGCGCGCTCACCGCGGACGCGCCTGCCTCCGTGCTGGTGCGCCTGAACAGGGACGGCACGGCGACGCTCTGCGTCAGCGACCCGACCCACCTGGCGGAGGAGCTCACCGTCGTCTGGCATCACCGGGTGCGGGCGGTGGTGTCCCGCACGGACCGGGTCGCGGAGGTGACCACGGGTGCCGAGATGCGCCTGAAGCTGACGGGCCTCAAGGGGACGATGGGCGCCACCCACCGCGTCACGGTCTCTCTCGGCTGATTCCGGGCCGGCCACGGCCGGCGGCCCGAAGGGGCGGCACCGATACGCGCCGCCCCTTCGGTTTCCCGGCGGTCCGCGGGTCGATCCGACGCGCCGCCCCATGACCTATGGTCAAGCCGGGTTGTTGAGATATCGCGCGGAATCCCCACTGCTGCGCCCTAAGGGCTGTCCCCTGCCCGCCAGGGTGACGGGCAGGGTGCGCCTTTCGCGTCCGGGAGCCCCTGCGTCACCTGAGCACGGAATCTCCCCAGCCTTTCCCCGCTGAATGTATCGACGGCCATATCGCGACGCTGCGGCACCACAACGAGCAGGTGCCCGCCCACTTCCCAGGGGTCCTGGACTCCGTCGATGCGCGGGTCCACGGCATCGATCGCGATCTGTTCGGCGCCTTGTGCGGGTTTGAGCCACTCCCGGACGTTGAAGGTGATGGTCAACCGGCCCTGTTCGGTGCCTGGTTCGACCGCCACCACGTCGCCGATCGCGATGGTCGTCGCGCAGGCGATCCACTCCGTGCGGCTCTGGCCCTCCCCTGCAGCCGGCTGTGAGGGCTGAGTGGACGGACTCGTTGACGGGCCTTGCCGGTCCGGGTGGAACACGAGAACACCGACGGCCAACGCGGCAGCTGCTGCGAGAGCGCCCGCGGCCGCGGGCGCCTGCCTGCGGAGCCGGGCCCGGCGCGCATGCCCCTCGTCGGGCGGTTCGGGAAGTGCGACCTCGTCGCCGATCAAGGTCAGGGCCTTGCGCAGCCGCGCTTCGGAACCTTCGGTCTCATGAGACATGTCAGATGACCTCCCGGTCGCGCAGCCGGTCTTCCAGAGCCGCGAGAGCGTGATGGAGGCGGCTTTTGACCGTGCCCTCCGGTATCCCGACCTCTGCCGCGATATCCCGCACCGTGAGATCGGCGTAGTAGCGCAGCGTCAATACCTGGCGCTGCTGCGCAGTGAGCTCGTCCAGACCCGCGGCAACGGCCAGGGCGAGCAGCCGGTCGTCCTCGGGGTGCCCCACGGGCGGGCGCTGCTCCCAGCGCCGAGTCAGTCGCTCAGTGAGACCGGTGTCCTTCGACCGGTCCCGATGCCAGTCGAGGGCCACTCGGGAAGCCACCACCGACACCCAGGCCTCGGGGCTGCGGATGGCACCCGAAGCGGACCTCGCACCGGACTCCAGTAGTTTCAGCCGCACTTGCTGCACCCCATCCTCAAGATCGGCCCACGGCACGCCGCCCAGGACGAGCACGGTACGGATCAGTCCCACATCAGCCTCGGCCGCCAGATTCCGCCCCTGGACGCCGGCGGCTCTCGGTGCACCCCGTCTGACCATCGCCCCTCCTTTCCGATTCGACGGAGAAGCCGGCACAAACGTTCAGCGCGGAGTCGAATCCCCGGAATTCGATGCCTCGCGGCAGGTGGGGTGTCGGCCGCCGGTCACTTGGCGAGGAACGCGAGGAGGGCGTCGGTGACTTCCCGGGCGTGGGGCCACAGCAGGCCGCGGGGCGCGCCGTCGACGACGACGTAGTCGGCCTCCGGGAGGGCCTGGTGGAAACGTTCTCCGGTGGCCTCGATGGGCAGGATGCGGTCGGCGGTGCCGTGCGGGATGAGCGTCGGTACGTCGATCTTGGGCAGGTCGGCACGGAAGTCGGTGGACCAGGTGGCCACGCAGGCCAGGGAGGCGTACGAGGAGGACCCTGCGGCGACGGTCCAGCTGTTGCGGACGGCCTCCTCGCTGATGCGGGTGCCGAGGTTCTCGTCGAGGTTGCAGAAGTTCTCGTAGAACTCGGTGAAGTAGGCGTAGCGGTCGACGGTGACGGCGCCTTCGATGTCCTTGAAGAGGGTGCCGTCGACGCCGCCGGGGTTGCCGTCGGTCCTGAGGGAGGAAGGGTTCGAGGGAGGCGAGGAAGGCGGCCTTGGCGATCCGGGCGGAGCCGTAGGTGCCCAGGTAGCGGCCGACCTCGCCGGTGCCCATGGAGAAGCCCACCAGAACGACGTCGTTGAGGTCGAGGGTCTCCAGGACCGCGTTCAGGTCGGCGGCGAAGGTGTCGTAGTCGTAGCCGGTGGTGGGCCGGTTGGAGCGGCCGAAACCGCGCCGGTCGTACGTGATCACTCGGTAGCCGGCCGACAGGAGTGCGGCGGACTGCTTCTCCCAGGAGTGGCCGTCGAGCGGGTAGCCGTGGATCAGCGGACTCTCGCGGCGGGTCCGTGGCCGTTCAGGGTCTGGTGCGGGTGCCGAGTTCGGCGGCGGCGTCGGCGTAGTCGATGAGCATTCGGGCGAATTCGAGGCGTTTGGCCTGGGGCCAGTCGTGCGTGATGTGCTCGAAGGCCTGTCGGTGCTGGCTGCTGAAGCGGTCGCGCAGGGCGACGCCTGCGGGTGTGAGGTGGAGCACGGTGCGGCGGCCGTCGCGCTGGGAGGCGGCACGCACGAGGAGGCCTGCGGTGATGCAGTCGCTCACCATCCGGCTGGCGACGGAGGAGTCGACGGTGAGCTGGTAGGCGATGCCACCGACGGTCATTTCACCGTCGGCCTCGTCGACGATGTTGATGACCTGGTTGCGGGCCATGTCCTTGCGCGTGACGGGCGGATCGACGTCCACCAGGGCGGTGCGGCGGCGCAGTCGGGCGAACGCCGCACCGACCGCGTCCAGCAGCGCGTCGTCCTGAGTCTCGTTTCCGCTGTTCACACGTGACAGCGTAGCCCCAGATCACTGCAACACACAATTACGTGCAACAATGCACGCATCTGCTTTTCGCAGGAGATGCGTGGGGCCGGCAGGACCGGTGACCGCTTCGGACGGACAACGACAGGACACAGCCATGAGCACCACGGCCATCATCAACGCACGGGTTTTCGACGGCGACCGGACGCTGGAGGCGAGCACCGTCGTCCTCGACGCCACCGGGATCCTGGCGGTCGGCGGGCAGGCGCCCGCGGGAGCCGAGATCGTGGATGCGCGGGGCGGAACGCTGCTGCCCGGCCTGATCGACGCCCACGTCCACACCAATGCGGAGTCGCTGGCTCTGGCGCTGCGGTTCGGGGTGACGACCGAGCTGGAGATGCAGGGGACGAACACCGCCGACAACCGTGCGCACATCACCGGTAACGATGCCCTGGCGGACGTGCGCTCCTCCGGATTCGGCATCACCCCGCCCGGCGGCCACCCCAGCGAACTGTTCCCCGAGGGTTTCCGCCCCGGCCCGCCGCCCGGTGCGGCCCGGCCGGCCGGGCCGGCGCCGCTGATGCCGTTCTCGAGCACTCCCGAGCAGGCCGTCGGGTTCATTCCGCAGCTGATCGAACGCGGCTCGGACTACATCAAGTTCATGGTCGACGACGGCTCGGTCGAAGGCCACCCCGGCCTGCCGATGCTCGATGGGGCCACCCTGAACGCAGGCGTCGCCGAGGCCAAGCGGCTCGGCATGCTCACCGTCGCCCACACACTGACGATCGACGCGACCCGCATGGCGATCGAGGCCGGCATCGACGGCCTGGTCCACCTGTTCATGGACGGCCCGCACACCGACGAGATCATCACGCTGATCCGGGACTCGGGAGCCTTCGTCGTGCCCTGCGTCGTGCTGGACGCCTCAATGATGGGCATCAGCGGTGACGAGCTGGCCGATGACCCTCGGGTGGCGTCCCGCCTGGACGAGGCCTGGACGAAGACGCTGCGCAGCAGCTTCAACCACTACCCTCAGGGGAACATCACCGACGTGCTGGGGTCCGTCCGCGCGCTGCACGAAGCCGGTGTCGACATCCTGGCCGGGACCGATGTGTCCATGGCGATGCCGTTCCTGGGCGGACTCGCCCACGGCGCCAGTGCCCACCACGAGCTGCAGTACCTCGTACGGGCCGGCCTCACCCCGGTACAGGCCCTGCGCGCGGCCACCTCCACCACCGCCCGGCGCTTCGCCCTGACCGACCGCGGCCGCATCGCCGAAGGTCTGCGCGCCGACCTGCTCCTGGTCGACGGCGACCCCACCACCACCATCAGCGACACCCTCAACACCCGGGCCGTATGGCGCCGCGGCACCCGGCTCGAAAGCTGACCGCCGGCTGCCGCCCACCGCCCCGTGCCGCCCGCGCAGATCCAACGACTGGGCCGCCTTGCCGTAAGGCAGAACCCGCCGGGGCCCGCCGCAGCGAGTGGGCGGTTCCCCGGCGGGCACGTGGCCTCGCGGCGGCTACACCCCCAAAATCCCCTGCTTCTCCAGCTCCTTGCGCAACGCCCGCATGGCGTAGAAGGCACGGCTCTTGACGGTGCCGGGCGGTATGCCGAGGTACTCGGCAGCCTGGTTCACGCTGCGTTCCAGGAAGTACATGAGGCGGATGACGGTTCGCTGCTGCTCGTTCAGCTCCCCCAGGGCCTGCACCACCACAGGGGAGTTGATCGTGGATGCCGTGCTGTCGCTGGATGTGTCCAGCTCCTCCACGGGCACGAGCTCCACCGGCCTGATCCGGCGTGCCCGGTAGTGGTCGATGACGAGATTTCTGACCACGGTGAACAACCAGGGTCTGAGGCATTCGTTGCGGCTGTCCAGCCGAGAGGGGGAACTTCAACGGTGACATGCCCCTGCGGCTTGTTCTGTGACCGTGCGCGGGGAGTCCGCAGCGCCCGGCCGGTACGCAGACACGTGACCAGCTCCTGCTTGAGCGCGCCACGGCCCTCGATGAACAGCGCCTGGTAGATCGCTTCGTGGCTGATGCGCATGGACTCATCATCGGGGAAGTCGGCATGGAGCCGGTGGGAGATCTGTTCCGGGCTCCATGCCGTCACCCCTCGTCTGTCCTGCCGGTGCGGCTTGTTCAGCCCCTTCCACGCGGGCGTCTCAGGGCCGGTGACGATCGTGCCGTCAGGGCGGCGGACATGGCCGGCGAGCCGTTCCTGCACGTACTCCCGCAACTGGTCGTTGCCCGCGAGCTTCGCCGTCTTCGGGCGCTTCGCGGCCTGCTGTGCTTTCCACTGCGCCACCAGGGCCCGGTAGACCGACTTGCCGCTTCGGGTCGCCGCGTTGCGGCGCAGCTCGCGTGAGATCGTGCCCGGGTCGCGGCCGATCCTGCGGGCGATCTCGCGCACGCCGATCTCCTGGGCGCGCAGCAGCGCGATCTCCTCGCGCTCGGCGAACGACAGATAGCGGCCCGTGAGCTCGTCCAGGCTGATCGGTGGCATCCCGCCAGCGTGACGGAACCACCGGGTTGCGACCGGCCATGAAACGCCGCCGGCCGCCGCGGCCTCTGCCGTCGTCACTCCCGACGCGATCCGCCGCCAGAAGTCCCGCTGCACCGCTCGGGAAGGCTCCGGCCGACCCGGTGAACGCATCGGCGGTCGCATCGCCCGATCCGCCGCCCATTGTCGTCGCGCACCAGCAGGCGCCTCCCGCGCCTTCTGCTGCTGGTCTCGTCCCATCGCGCACCTCCATGATCAAGGTGTTGCGACGACCGATTGAATCCGCCAAGTGATCCCGCGTCTTGTTTCTGCCTGATCGTCGAGGGGTGCGCGATGACGTCGATGCTGGGGTTGCTGGAAGCGCGGGAGGCTTGTGCTCGTGAGCGGGTGGAGGTGCTGCGCGAGGAGGCGGCGCGTGCGACGGTGGCGCTGGAGGCCGGCGAGGTCGAGCTGGACCGCCGGGTGATCGCTCGCGAGGAGCTCGTCGAGGCACTGGCCGCGTCCGCCGCAGAGAGCACGGCCGTGACGGAAACCGAGGGCGGGCAGGAGACGGCGCCCGCCGTGCTGCCCGGGTCGGTGTCCGCGCCGGTTCCGGGTGTGATCGTGCCGCCCTGGCGGGAGGAGCTGCCGGTGTCGGTGCTCTCGCTCGATAATCAGCGGATCGTCAACGTGCTGCAGGACCGGCCGGGTGGCGAGGCGATGCGGGCCAAGGACATCGCAGCGGCCCTTGGCCTGGACACGTCGGTGCCGGCGAAGGTCGAGGGGGTGCGTTCGAAGGCGAAACGCCTGGGCGAGCGCGGGTGGTTGCTCCAGGAGCCCTCTAGGACAACGGGGTCTCCTTGGGCCGCTCGGTGAGGTTCGCACCTCCGAGCTACCAGGGGCCCCGCCTTCATGCACCGGCCAACCGAAGATCACCCGCCCGGGAAACGCGTTCGACCCACACGTTCCATGATCGGTTGAGATACGGCTTCTGACTGACCGGCTACCGCAGACTCAACCACCGCAGCGCACGCCACCCACGCACCTACCTGGCCTTGTCGGACTCGCCGCAGCCCTTCGCTGCTACAAACGGCTCGCCCGACTCGCCAAAAGGGGCAAGGATTTAATTTAGGTGGTCGCGGTACTCGAGCGCGCCTTTTTTACGGTCTGACGCGGCATCTCCGATCCTTCCTGAAGATCGGCGGCGAACACTTCGGCGGTCGCCTCAGCGGCAATGTCACTCAGATCTTCGTTGATCTCGTGAGCGACTCGCCTGGCATCCAACACCAATTTCACGGAAGACTTAACAGTCCCCCGCGCGATCTTCTTGATGAGAGGCGCCGATACCGCTCCAACCAAGAAGACAGGAATCAAAGGAAGCATAGTCGGTGCAGCCCTTCTCATAGCCTGTCGGGTTTTCCGACAGTGCCCTCACAGCCCAACCGTAACGCTACGAGGAGACGCCCCACCAGGATGATCCATGATTTTCACCCTTTCGGGTGCACCCTTGCCTTAAGTGATCTTTTCCATCTCCGGCTGGCCTAGCGTGCGTCATGGAGCAAGCTGCTAGGTACCAAACTCCAGATTGGGGCAGAAGTGTTTACGAAGGCATCCACGCCCGGCGAGTCCTCCGCGGTGACCGAAACCACAATCGAGGAAGTTCTGTATTCCGCCGAATTGCGTCACACGAAAGGAAAATGCACGCTAGTTATCAACGATCACTTGCGCGGAAGCGAAGAGGTGTACGTGGTACCGAAGGCGGCTGTGAAGAAGTTCCCATTTTATCTTGCGATGCTCAAGAATAAACTTTCCTGAACAAGTCGCTCTCCCTTTTGCTCGACCGTGCGATGTTCGATCTTCGAAACAATCTCGGTCAACCGCTCCATGGATGGTCTAGCACCTGCACCGGTTTCGGCAGCTTGGTGAGCGCGACCCGTGAATGCCGGACGCAGGAACGCGGCCACCCCAGACTCAACGGCATCGTGTGGGATGGGTGGACCGGCTTGACGGGGCGTGCCCGAGCGGTGCGGGCTCCCAGCTGACTCTCCATACCTGCGTGCTCATCAGCAGGATCCGCGACGTCATCAAGCGTTGCCGCAACCATCTGGTGTCGTAACGAGGCCTGACCACCCGCTACGACAGAGCCCGCAAGTCGTAGCGGATCACCATCAGTTCGCAGCGAAGGCATTTCTGCTCGAGTGTTTCGACGTACCGCCATGGGCGCCGGAGCTGCGCGGTGAGGCGAAATCTGGAAGTTTGCGAGCCGGCCGGTCCTAAGACGTCATCTCATTTGGCGAGTCGGCGGTAGCAAATGAGGGTGCAGGCGATGCTGGTGAAGGCCAGGAAGTGGTCGCCCTTGCGTTCGATGGTCCAGCGGTGTCGGCCGAGTCGCTGCGAGGTCTCGATGCCTTTGCGGGCGATGCGGTGCCGGATCCCGCGTCGGCGTAGCCATTGCCGCAGGTGACGGTAGTCGTAGCCCTTGTCGCCGCGGAGCTTTCCGGGCCGGCGTCGACGGGGGCCTCGGCGGGAGCGGATGGGCGGTATGCCTGTCACGAGCGGGATCAGGGCTTGGCTGTCGTGGACGTTGGCGCCCGAGATCGCGACGGATATAGGCAGACCGGTCCGCTCGGTGATCAGGTGGATCTTCGACCCGTACTTGCCCTGGTCGACAGGATTCGGACCTGTCAGGTCCCCCTTTTCAAGGCCCGCATGTTCACCGAGTCGATCGCGCACCGCGACCAGTCCAGCTCGCCGCGGGCACCGAGTTCGTCCAGGACCAGGCGGTGGAGCTTGGCCCATACCCGGGCCTTCGACCACTCCGAGAACCGGCGGTGGGCAGTCGCTCCGGACGGGCCGAACGACGCCGAGGCAGCTGCTGCCAGGTACAACCCGACGTAGCCACGAAGACGATCGCGGCCAGCACCTCCCGGTCCCCGTGCCGACGCCGACCACCGCCCTGAGGTCGCGACGGCGCCTCCGGCACCACCCGCTGGAACAACTCCCACAACTCGTCCGGCACCAGCCGTTCAACGATCCCCACCATGACGCACAGAATACCGAGACACCCAAATGAGATGGCTTCTAAGGGCTGTCCCGTCATCCCTGGCGGGCGCACGACGACAGCTACGGCGCCTCGCCGCGTTGTCGGAACGCCCGCATACACCCAGCATGCGGGCGCCCCTCCGCCTTGCGATGCACCGCATCCGACGCCGCGCGCTGACCCACCAGGGATGACGGGACAGCCCTTAGCTGGGTGCACGGGCACAACCGGCTTGGGCCCCCAGCAAGGACCGTCGTCTGGGCTCAGCAGGCCCCAGGATACGAGCCCCTGCACGGCTCATTCCGCAGATCACCACAACGCGCAAATCGGCGAACTCTGATCGATGCAGCGGGCCGCAGCTCATGCTTGGCGCTGAGCCACCAGGGACACGGCAGGTCGGGAGTCGGCAAGCAGGGACTGGGCCAGGACGCTGTACAGAGTGTCGTTGGGCCCGTCGGCGATGCGGAGCCCCCGGATGTCCCGAAGGCGCTTCTCCATGGGGGTGCAGCTGGTGTATCCCTCGCTGCCGTGCAGCTGGAGTGCGAGGTCGACGGCGCGATAGGCGGTGTCCGTGGCGAGAGCCTTGGCGGCGGAGCAGGCCGCCACGTCGACGTCGTCTCCGTTCTGTCCCATCCGCTCCAGCAGGGAGAAGCACCAGGCGATGGCCGCTTGGACCTCGGCTGCCGCAGTGCCGAGCCGGGACGCGACAGAGGGAACGTTCGCCAGGGACGTCCGGCCCACACTGCGTCGGCAGGCACGGGCCATCGTCTCCTCGATCGCGGCGGTCGCCGCGCCCAGGCAAACCAGTGCCATCATCAGACGCCAGTTGGAGAAGTGCGCATCGAAGATCCAGCGGCCGTCGCCGGGGGATCCGAGCAGGAGATCCTTGCCAATGCGTACGTGGTTGAAGTGCAGATGGCCCATGCTCCAACCTCGCAGGCCCAAGGGGGTGGTGGTGTCGGTGAAGATGCCGGCAGACGCTGTCGGCACCCAGAGCGCCGACAGGGGCACCTCGCGCAGCCACCCACTGTCAGTGTCATGCGCGGCAGCCTGCCCCGGCCCGACCACCTTGCAGAAGACAACAAATCCGCTGGCCTCTTCCACTCGGCTGACCAGGCCCTTCGTACCGGAGAGCAACAGATGGTCGCCATGGTCGACCGCTACCGTCCGTAGGCCGCGCAGGTCCGACCCGGAGTGTGGTTCGCTCGACGCCACGCCCGCCAGCTCGCCGCGGTGCACCACACGGTCGCGGACCTCCTGGACGACGACGGGTGTGCCGTACCGCAGGGCCATGGCTCCGTGTCCCGAGCTGAAGATCTCCCGCGCGTCGCAGTCCCGTCGCCCGGCCAGAAACATCGCCAGCCCTTGGGCCACTCGCCCGAGGCCCGGGGGAACGTCCGCATGCGCGTCCTGGCCACCCGCCAGGCCAAGGCCGTTGTCCGGCTCGGCCGGTGGCCGCGCGAGATCGAACCCCGTCAAGCCGGCATGAGCGGCGCGCCGACGAAGATCGAGCCACGGTGGCCGAGCTGTCTCCTCCGTGACGGGGCCAGGCAGGTTCGTGTCGAGAAAGTCGGTGACTCGGGAAGTGAAGTCCTCCAGGCCAGGGTGGCGGGAAAGAGCGACAGAGGATTGTGAGAAAAACACGGCGGTGTCCTAGGCAACTTGAGGATGAGCGGATACAACCGAGGCGAAGACCCCACAGGGCTCGCCAATCAATCACGGCACGGAAACGCACACAGTTGGTGGCCGGCAGCCAAGCGCCCGTGATCTTCAGCTTGTCGTGGTTCTCAGCAGGCCCGGAGAGCCGGGCAGTGGGTAGTTGGCACGCAGGGCAGGCCCAGGTATCGGGCTGCCGGGGAGCTCGTCGCCCTCGCGCCGACGAACGGCGAGGGGTGCGTCGACCGCTACTTGCCGGCCGTTGTTGCCGGCCACATCACCGTCCACCGTCCATGGCCTCGACAAGGCCGCGCGGTCGCATGTCGGTCCACACCTTGTCGATGTACTCAAGACACACCTGCCGGGTCTCCTCCGGACGAGCAACGATCCAGCCGTCGGGTACATCGGCGAAGGCCGGCCACAGCGAGTGCTGGCCCGCGCCATTGACGAGCACCAGAAAACGGGCCTCATCGTCCTCGAACGGATTCGTTACGTGCGTCATAACAGCTCTCCTGGTTCTCCTCACCGGCCCCCGGTGAGCGTGGCGTTGGCAGGCGTCAGCGGCGTGATCGGACGGGCGGGCGTGAGCGTGCCCGGCTCGCGGTTCAGGGGGTTCCGCGCCTCGTCGAGCAGCGCCGGCACTTGACCACCCGACCTTCGGTCACCCGCGCATCACCGGTGCCGAGTGGCCGTGGTGCCCCTTTCACGCCGTGGTGTCCATCCCGGATCGCTTGTCACAGCGGTCCATGCTTGGCCAGTTACCCGGTTGCGGTATGTCCCTTCTGCGTTCCCCGGCGTCAGGCAAGGGCCGGTTTGCCGGCCTGCAGCTTCCACAGGGTGGTGTAGGTGCCGCCGCGCGTCACAAGCTCCTCGTGCGGACCTTCTTCGGCCACGACTCCGCCAGGCCCCATGACGTAGATCTGGTCGGCGCTTTGGACGGTGGACAGCCGGTGGGCGATGACGATCATCGTGCGGTCCGCCCCGAATGCCTGTAGGGCCTGCTGAATGACGGCCTCGGTCTCGTTGTCGACGGCGGAGGTGGCCTCGTCGAGGATGATGACCGGTGGATCGCTCAGGATGGTACGGGCCAGCGCGATGCGCTGTTTCTGCCCACCGGACAGTGCGGCGCCGCGTTCACCGACCCGCGTGGCGTAGCCGTCGGGCAGGGTGTCGATGAAGGCGTCGGCCCCAGCGGTGCGGGCGGCAGCGACCAGTTGATCGTCGGTGGTGTGGAAAGCGCCGTAGCGGATGTTCTCCGCGATCGTCGCGTCGAACAGGAACGGTTCCTGGGTGACATATCCGATCGCGCGACGCAGATCGGGGAGGGCGAGGGTGCGTACGTCGGCACCGTCGAGCAGTACCTGTCCATGGTCGGGATGGTGGAAGCGCATAAGCAACTTGGCGATGGTGGTCTTGCCTGCGCCGCTGGTGCCGACGATGCCGGTGGTACGGCCGGGAGGGATGACCAAGGAGGTGCCGCGGAGTGCCGGTGGCCGACCGGGGTAGGCGAAGGACACCTTCCGGACTTCGATCTCCCCTTTCACCTGTTGGGCCGGCATCCGACGGCCCTCCTCGGTGGGTTCGACAGGCAGGTCGTGCAGACGCTCCACCCGGCGCAGGGCGGTGACGGTGCGCTGATACTGGTCGGTCGTGCTGCCCAGTCGGGACAGCCGCAGCATGGTGATGCCCGGCATTTCGATCAGCGGACCGAAGGCCGCGGTCGACAGCGTGCCCCGGAGAACGGACCGGCCGCCCAGGAACACCGTGCCGACCAGAGCCGAACCACCGGCCAGTCGCAGGATCTGAGGCGGAATCGCCGCGCTACGTCCGGTCGAGCGATTGGCCTCACTGCACTTTCGATTCAGGTCGGCGATACGTGCGATCTCGTGGTCTTCGGTGACCGCGGATTTGATGGTGGTATGAGCATGGAGGTTCTCGCTCACCCGGCTGTTCAACCGTGCTCGCTGCTTGTCGGAGGTGGCCTGGTTGGCGACCGCACGCTCGTGAAAGCGGAAGGACAGCCACGCGATGAGCGGGATGGGCATGAAGGCGATCCAGGCGATCTGCGGAGCGAGCAGCAGGAAGGTCGGAACCAGCAACGCGATGCTCGTACCCATCTGGACGACGTCGTGCATGCTCGAACCGACAAAGGCACCGATCTGACCGATGTCCTCGGACAGGACGGCGTTGACCCGGCTGACGCGCTCGTTCTCCAGGTCGGCCGGCGCCACCCGCTGGACGTGCTCGTACGTGCGGATGCGCCAGTCGTCCTCGATGTCCTGCGCCAACTGGCGCCAGACGACGCTTGCGCCGTAGCCGGAAGCCGCCATCACGAGGCAGGCCGCCCCGGCGACGCCGACGAGAACGGACAACTGGGCGGTGACGCCGGCTACGCCCAGCCCGGCCAGGGTGGCGCTCCCGCCCTTGGCGAGCAACAGCACGATCGAAGGGCTCAGGGCGAACAGCGCCATCTCCCCCAGCTGCGCGATCCCGGACAGCAACGCTGCCCAGCGAAACTTCCGCTTGTGCGGGCCGATGATGCGCCGTAAGGCGTGACGGTCCGGAGCGGATTCGTCCGACTCCTGGTGTGCGCTGTCCGATCTGCGCCACGCACGCCGGACGACGGCTGCCGTCGCAGCGGCTGCCAGTCCGAGAGTGATCAGCGGGCGACTGAGCAGCGCCAGGAGGAGAGGCCCACCGGCAACGGCCGCTGCTGCCACACCTCCGGCCCCGATCACCCTCGGAAGCCAGCGTCCGGCACCGCCTCCGTCGCCGCGGTGTCCTGCTTCGGAGCTGCTGTGGGGGCCGGTGCGCCTGTGACGCGTTCCCGCCCCGTCGGTCCCCTTCGGCTGTCGGGCGGAGTCGCGGCCCCACACGTCTGCTGGGGTGCTGCGCAGGGCTGCCAGTGTCCATTCGACTGCCCGGCGCAGCAACTGGGCGACTTCCCGCGCACCGAGGGTGCGGTCGTGCCGCACCAGCACCCGGCCGGTGACGGGGTTGACGTGCACCTCCTCGATGCCCGGGGCCTGGAGGAGTGCGGTCTGGGCCAGGCGCGCCGCGGCGGGTCTGCCGCGGACGTGCTCGACTTCCCATCGCTGGCGGCCGGGAACGATCGAGCGCGGCCGCATTCTCACTCTCGTACCAGCACGATGTGTCATCGGGGGGTCAGCGGGTGGACTTCCACGCAAGGCCATCGCCACAATCATTGGTTCTGGGCGGGCATGCCGCCCTCGGAGTACTGTGCTGTTGCTTCAACGGACGCGCCGGTGGGTGCGCGGCGGCACGGCAGTGACTCGGGCCTCTGCCGCCGCCCGTGGACGTCGTGCACTGATGGATTTCGCGGTGGCAGCCGAGGCGATGCCGTGACCGGCTCCCGGCGGCTCGCCTCACCGTTCAACGAAGCCCCAGAAGTTCGAGACCGCGGCGTCGTCGATCTCAGGGATCGCGATCCCCAGCCTCCGCAGCCGGTGGACGGTCTTGGTGTTCTCGAACTTCAGAGTCGGCTGCTGACCGGCTCGTGCTGCGTTGACTTGCTCCTCGAAATACGCCTGGTAGGGCAGGATCGGCAAGTCCTGCCCTCGCTCGCTCGCCCGGCGCAGGCGCTTCAGCCATACGGTCAGCGGGACCTCTTCGGAGCACGTCCTGTTCATCCGGTCGTAACCGGCCATGAAGGCGCCCGGCCCCACGCTGCATGGGTGGTGAAGGTGGTGTACGAGGTCGGCTCGGTCGCCCTCGCGCAGTAGCTCGACGAGGGCGCCGGCGAGGACATCGACGGGAAGAACGGCTTCCTGGAACTGAGGTTCCGCCGGATAGCAGCCGAGAGCCGCGCAGCTGGTGAGCAGCCGGGAGAACATATCGTCCGGACTGACGGCGCCGGTCGAGGTGTGGGCCCAGATGCGACCGAGCCGGTAGATGCCACCGCTCGCTCCCCGCTCGAACGCACGCTCCACCAGTCGGTCGGCGACCCACTTGCTCGCTGCGTACCCTCTCCCGAACGGATGCAGTTCACCGTCGATCGGACAATCCTCCGTGACCAGTCGGGAGGAATCCTGGCCAGGCCGGAACACTCCGAGGGTCGAGAGGTGGTGGAACGTCTTCGGCCGCCCTTCGCCCGCCAGGCGCAGCAAGGTCCGGGTGCCCTCCACGTTGGCAGGTTTCAGCCGTGCGTATGGCAAGAGGTGGTGTACGTGCGCGCCGCTGTGAACGATCGTGTCGATCGTTTCGCGCAGCTGTGCCCAGCGTGTCGGTTCGACGCCGAGACCGGGGGCACTCAGGTCTCCTCGGACGATGTTCAGCCGCGGATCGTCCGGCGTTGCCTCAATGCCGTAGGTCCGCATGGTCTCGCCCAGACGCTCACGCGCCTGGGCGTCGGTCCGCGCACGGACGAGACAGTGGACCCGGGCCGCTGTCCTGTGCAGCAACTCGGACAGGACGAAGGCGCCGACGAAACCGGTGGCCCCGGTCAGCAGAATCTCGCGCGGGTCACCGGCCAGCTGCGCAACGGAGGTGAAACGCAGGGCAGGGCTCAGTTCCGCTTCCGAATCCGGCACCCATGAGGAGACGGTGTGAGGGTCGTCCGCAGTCAGGCGCCTGGCCAGTCCCGCCGGGGTGGGTGCCTCAAGGAGAGCCGACAGTCTGAAGGGGACGGCCAGGGTCTCGCCGATCCGGCTTGCCAGTCGGGTGGCGAGCAGGGAGTGACCGCCCAGAGCGAAGAAGTCATCGTCGACGCCGACTGCGGGCACGTCCAGTACCTCGGCGAACAGTTCACACAGGGCCCGCTCCTCGGGGGTGCCCGCGGAACGGGTACTTCCGGCGGTCGTGGCGTACTCCGGCGCGGGCAGAGCATCACGGTCGAGCTTGCCGTTGGGAGTCAGAGGCAGGGCGTCCAAGGCCACGAACGCGGACGGCACCATGTAGGCGGGGAAGCGTTCCAGGAGGAAGGAGCGCATGTCGGCCGGGAGGATCTCGGACCCGGTGACGGGCACCGCGTAGGCGACCAGGCGGGTCTCTCCGAGGCGGTCGCTGCGGGCGGTCACCACGGCGTGGGCGACGCGGGGGTGGGAAGAGAGAACGGCTTCGACCTCACCGGGTTCGATGCGGTGGCCACGGACCTTGACCTGGTCGTCCACCCGACCGGCGAAGACGAGTTGTCCGTCGGTGCGCCGGCGGGCCAGGTCGCCGGTGCGGTACATCCTTGTTCCCGGCGGGCCGTACGGGTCGGCCACGAATCGCTGCGCCGTCAAGCCCGGACGGCGCAGATAACCGCGCGCCAGGCCGGCACCGGCCACATACAGCTCGCCGGTCACGCCGATCGGCACCGGCCGCAACGCGGTGTCCAGTACATAGGCGCGGGTGCCGGGGACCGAGTGTCCGAGCACCGGGGTCACGGTGGTCTCCAGCCTCGCCTGTACCGCGTCAACGGTGCATTCGGTCGGCCCGTACATGTTGTAGGCCGCCAGCCCGTCCACCGCCCGCAGTTCTGCCCACAGCTGGTCCGGCAGGTCCTCCCCGCCGAGCACGGCCACGCTCGGCCGCCACCGCTCGTTGGTGAACAGGCCGCGGTCGGACAGGATGCGCATGTACGAGGGCGTGGCGTCGACCGTGTCGATCCGGTGTTGGGTCAGCCATGCCTCACACCGGTCCGCGTCGGCCCAGGTGGCGGAGTCGGGGACGTGGAGCTCGTGGCCGTCCAGCAGTGCCGCCAACTGACCCCAGGAGGCGTCGAAGGAGACCGAAGCGGTCAGGGCGACCCGCAGGCTTCGGCCTCCGACGCGCTCGGCTGCGGGTCCGAACACCTGGTTCCGGTACTGGGCGGCCACGTTGACCACGCTCGAGTGGCGGGCGACGACTCCCTTGGGTGTGCCGGTCGATCCCGACGTGTAGATCACGTACGCCGCATTGTCGGGCGCCACCTCCGTCATCGGGTCGTCGTCCGGCAGCCCCTGCAACAGGGCCTTGGTCTCCGGTGTGTCCAGCAGCAGACGCGGAGTGCCCGTACCTAGATCGCCGGCCGCGGCGGTGGTCGTGTCCGTGAGCAGCAGCGCGGGCCGTGCGTCCGCGAACATGGCCGCGATGCGCCGGACCGGGTACTCCGGGTCCAGCGGCAGGTAGGCAGCCCCCGCTTTGAGTACGGCGAGCACAGCCACGACGAGGTCCCCCGAACGCGGCAGCGCGAGGGCGACGACGTCCTCTACACCCACGCCGCGAGCGGTCAGCGCGTGCGCAAGTCGGTTCGCCCGGGCGTTCAGCTGGGCGTAGGTCAGGGTCGCATCGTCCGCCACAACGGCGACCGTGTCCGGGGCGGCGCGCACCTGCGTGCGGAACACCTCGTGAATCGTGCCCGCAGGCGGGCGTGCCGTCGTGCTCCGGGCGGTGTCCCCGAGGAGGAGACGGCGCTCGCTGTCGGACAGTACGTCGATGCGGCTGACCCGACGGTCCGGATGCTGGACGACCGCTTCCAGCAGCCGTACCCAACGCGCGGCCAGGTCCTGGACCGTGCTGTGGTCGAACAGGTCGGTGGCGTAGTCGATGGTTCCGTGCAGACCGAGGCACTCACCCTTCTCGGAGCGTTGTTCGTGGACGCCGATGTCCAGATCGAACTTGGCGGTCGCGGTCGACACCGGGATCCTGGTCGTTCGCAGCCCCGGGAGAGCGAACGACGTGGCTTCGTCTGCGTCGAGGGAGAGCGCGATCTGGAACAGCGGGTGGCGGGCCGGTGACCGCGGCGGATTCAGCGTCTCCACGAGCCGCTCGAAAGGCACTTCCTGGTGCGCGTAGGCCGCCAGCGCGGTGCTGCGGACACGTGCCAGCAGCTCGGTGAAGGCGGGGTCGCCGGAGGTGTCGGTACGCAGCACCAAGGTATTGACGAAGAATCCCACCAGCTCGTCCAGGGCCTGGTCGGTGCGGCCGGCGATCACACTGCCGACAGGAATGTCAGTGCCCGCCCCCAGCTTGGTCAGGAGGGTTGCCAAACCCGCGTGGAGCACCATGAAGAGGCTCGCTCCGGACCGGCGCGCCAGCTCTGTCAGCGCCGCGTGCAGTTCCGCGTCGATGCGCAGGTGGACTCGGGCACCGCTGTATGACGCGACGGCGGGGCGTTGCCTGTCGTAGGGAAGTTCGAGTTCGACGGGCAGACCCGCCAACGCGGATGACCAGTGAGCGAGCTGGCGGTTCAGAAGCCCGTCCGGGTCGTCGGGGTCACCTTGCAGGCGGCGCTGCCACAAGGTGTAGTCGGTGTACCGCACAGGCAGTGGCTCCCAGGCCGGCTCCCGGCCCTGGCACCGGGCCGCGTAGGCGGTCGCCAGGTCTTGAGTCAGAGGAGCCATGGACCAGCCGTCGGCGGCGATGTGGTGGATCACGATGGCCAGTACGTGTTCGGCGGGGCCCCGTACGAACAGGTCCGCGCGCAGCGGTGACTCGGCCGACAGGTCGAACAGGTAACGGGCGGCTTCCCGCAGCCGCGACTGCAGCGACTCCTCGTCGTCCACCTCGGTGACGGGCAGCAGCGGGCGCGCTGCGGACGCGTCGATGATCCGTTGGAAGGGCTCACCACCGACGTTCGGGAAGACCGTGCGCAGGCTCTCGTGCCGGCCCACCACATCGCTCATCGCCCGCTCCAGCGCCCCCCGGTCGAGCTCGCCGGTCAGACGGTGCACCAGAGAGATGTTGTAGGTGGCACTCGGACCCAGCGCACGGTCCAGGAACCACAGCCGCTGCTGGGCGAACGACAGCGGGGCGGGGACCGGTCGTTCCCGGACGGTCAGTGCCGGGCGTTCCTGCCGGTCCGCACGGTCCAGCCGAGCCGCCAAGCGGGCCACCGTGGGCGCTTCGAACAACACGCTCAGGCTCAGGTCCACGTCCAGCACGGCACGGATCCTGGACGCCAGGCGGATCGCCAGCAGCGAGTGCCCGCCCGCTTCGAAGAAGTCCGAGTCCATGCCGACCTGCCGCAGACCGAGCACCTCGGCGAACAGCTCGCACAGCAGCTGTTCACGAGGGGTGCGCGGCGGCCTTACTACGGACGCGCCGGGCTCGTCGCCGGGCTCCGGCAGGGCGTCTCGGTCCAGTTTTCCGTTCGGGGTCAGCGGCAGCTCATCGAGCAGCACGAACGCCGAGGGGACCATGTGACCGGGCAGTCGCTCGCGCAGCTGCTCGCGCAGCAGCCTCGGCTGTGTCCCGTCCTCACCGGCCACGACGTAGGCGACGAGCCGGACTTCATCCCGTTGCCGGTCCGGGCGGGCGAGCACTGCGGCCTGCTCCACACCGGGGCACGCGGTCAGCGCGCCCTCCACCTCTCCGAGCTCGATGCGGAACCCGCGGACCTTGACCTGGTGGTCAGTGCGCCCGAGGTACTCCAACTCGCCGTCCGCCGACCATCGCACCACGTCGCCCGTCCGGTACATCCGTGTTCCCGGAGGACCGTACGGGTCGGCCACGAACCGCTCGGCCGTCAGGGCCGGGCGGCGCAGATAGCCGCGCGCCAGAGAGGCGCCGGCGACATACAGTTCCCCGGCAGTCCCCGAAGGCACCGGGTGCAGCATGCCGTTCAGCACGTAGACGCGGCTGCCGGGGACGGACTGTCCGATCGGTGGTGCCGAGTCCGACGGGACCAGCGGCTTGCTCAGGGAGGCCATGATCGTGGTTTCCGTCGGCCCGTAGGCGTTCAGCATGCGCCGATGCGGCGCCCACCGCGCCACCAACCCCGGCGGGCATGACTCTCCAGCCACCACCAACGTCGGAACACGCACGTCCATCTCGGACACCACGGCCAGTGCCGACGGCGGCACGACCGCATGCGTGAGGCGCGTACCGGGGTCGGTGAGTGCCGACACGGGGTCGACCACAGGGGCGAGAACCAGCGCGGCCCCGTTCATCAGGGCGGCGCACAGATCCCACGTGGAGGCGTCGAAGCTGGGCGAGGCGAACTGCAGCACCCTGCTGTCGGAGGTGATCTCCAGGCACTTCGCCTGGCACATCACCAGGGAGGCGATGCCCGTGTGGGTCACCACCACCCCCTTGGGCCGCCCGGTCGAACCCGAGGTATAGATCACGTACGCCGGGTGCCGCGGATCCACGGCGATTCCCGGGTCGGTGACCGGCTGTCCCTCCGATAGCTCGGCCACGGCCCGCGGACCGTCGATCACCAGAGCCGGGCGGGCGTCGGCGAGCATGTACTCCCTCCGCGCCTCCGGATACGCCGGATCCACCGGCAAGTAGGCGGCCCCGGCCTTGAGCACGGCGAGCACGGCCACCACGAGGTCGACCGAACGCGGCAGAGCGAGGGCGACGACGTCCTCGGCCCCGATGCCCTGAGCGGTCAGGGCATGCGCCAGCCGGTTCGCGCGTGCGTTCAACTCCCCGTACGTCAGCGTCGTGTCGCCGGCCACCACCGCATCGGCACCCGGCGTGCGGCGCACTTGGTCCTCGAACAGCGTCGGCAGGGGAACGGCGGGAACGCCTGCCGCGGAGGCGTCCCCCTGGTCCAGCAGGCTCTTTCGCTCGCCGCTCGACAGCACGTCGAGCAGACCGACCGGGAGACCGGGGTCGAAGTCCGCCAGGTTCGCCAGGAAGTGCAGGAGACGCCGCTGGGAATCCACGAGGTCGGATTCGCCGTACGCTCCGGGCGCCGCATGCAGTCTCATGTGCGGGCCGGTGCCGTCCCGGCGGTCCCACACCATGATCATCAGATCGCTGCCCAGTGGGAAGGAGAGGTTGTGCGCGATGCATCGGTGGCCGGCGAAGGCGATGTTGTAGTCGAACCCGATGAGGTTGACCGTCGGCGAGATCGTCGCGCCGGAGTCTCGAGACAGTCCGAGGTCGCGGTACAAGTCCTCGCCTCGGTAACGCTGGTGTTCCACCGCTTCGCGCATCCGGTCGTCGACCTGGGTCAGCAGGTCTCTCAGCGGCATGTCGGGCCGGATCGTCAGGCGTACGGGAACACTGTTGGCGAGCATGCCGGGCGTCGTGCGGGAAACCTCGTCCATCCGGCCGGCCACGGTCAGCCCGACCACCACGTCCCGCCCGCCCGTCAGATGATGCGTGTACAGCGCCATGGCGGCGAACACGAAACGGAAACGGGAGACCTCGGCGCGCGAAGCCGCTGCCTTCAGTGCCCGCGGACGCAGGAGCGGACGCAACTCCGTTCTCGGGATGGGCACAAGGGCCCGGCTTCCTGAAGACCGCTCCTGCCCCGCCGGGCCGGGAACGGCTGCCGTGCCCTTGGGGCCGGGCGAAGGCGCGGCGGTCCCCGTCCATCCGGACAGTTGCCGCATCCAGTACGCACGGTCGGCTGCATGATCCTCGGACACACGGTAGTCCTGGTCGGCCCGGACCAGTGCCGACAACGGGCCGAAGGGACTGGGGCCGGTCTGCCGCCCCTCCGTCAGCGCCGTGTAGACGTCCGCTACCCGCCGCGCCACGAGGGCGTAGCCGAAAGCGTCCACGGCCCCATGGTGGTAGGTGTGGTACCACCAGAATTGGTCCGGCGCCAGCTGTAGAAGGGCGTAGCTGAACAACGGACCGGAGGCCAGGTCCATGGGCCTGGCCATATCGGCTGAGACCCACGCGCGTGCGGCGACCTCCGGGTCGGGTTCGTCGCTGACGTCGACGAACGAAAGGGTCCAGGGCAGCTCACGCTCCAGGACCTGAACAGGACCGTCCTCACCGGGCACCAGGCGCACCCGCAACGCATCGGTTTCAGCCACCACTTGGCGCAGTGCTGCCTCGAAAGTCGCCGGATCGACCGGTCCGCAGATTTCCAGGTACTCCCCCAGACGCAGCGCCTGACGCGTGTCCGGGGAGCGCTGCTCTGCGAGCCAGATCTCACGCTGCGCTGCGGTGACCGGCAGGACCTCGACCGGCGAATCCGCCGCTCCGTCGAGGTGCAGCACATGGCCACCACCGTGCCGAGCTGCTGACTGACGATGAGACAACGAGGAACCTCCTGCAAGGGGGCCGGGAACCCCTGATCACGACCGCTGAGTACCCATCTCTTACATACTCACGGCGAAGAGAAAGCGTCCGCAGACCGCTTGGTGGCGGAGTAGTAACGCGTGCAATCGAGCAGGGGTGAGCACCTGCATGATCAAATCCTTTGCCGTAAGTCATCGTGCCAGCTACCGGCGCATGCCCCGGTAGCCTCGGGGATTACTCCACCCGAAGGAATGACATGGCGAACAGTTTCGGGTTCGGTTGAGACAACATGGGCTTCTCCACACCCGACGCCAAGTTCACCAGCGCCTTCGCCCGCAGAGGACTCATCGCCGAGTACGGTGCCGCGGGGATCCTGCCGCGCCTCCTCGAACCCACCGCGCCCTCGACCTGCTGCGACGACTACTGACCAGCCGACCGACCGCCCCGGGGGATGCGTGCCGGCCTATCGCGAAGTGATGAGTGGCGACCTGTCCAATCTCACCGGCGCTGCCGACAAGTGGGCCGAGGTGGCGGGCAAGGCAAGACGATCGAGAACCAGCACGAACGGGATGTCCTGGCCGACCTGCCCCCTCCCAGGCGGCCACGCGTGAGCACCCGCAAGGTCAAATCCCCGATGTCCCGCTACAGCGAACGGCAGATGGACGGCCGCCCCGATACCAGCCGCACCGTCACCGACCTCGACATCACCATCCTCGAGCCCCCCGCTCCGCACGCCGCACTGCCCACCGCCACCGTCCCCCAGTACGTCGGTCCCGGCCGGAGCAGCGACCGCATGACACGTGTCCTGGGCATCTTGCAGACCGAACCGGAACGGCTGTGGCGCTCAAGGGAAATCGCCGAGCTCCTGGGCGACGTCACCCTCGTGGCCACCTACCGACAACTCGCCCGCTGGACCGAGAGAGGAATGATCAAGAGAGTTCGCACAGGCCGCTACGCGGCCATCACGCCGACGAAGAACCCCTTGCGTGACCTGCAGAAACGCTAACTACCCGGCCTTGGGCAAACCCCACATCTCCCGTACCCCCGAGACCGGCACTTCCCCGGTCGAAGGGAAGACGGCGGCGTACTCCTCAGCGATGACGTCCCGCTGGAGCCGCTTCCAGCGTGCGTGGAGCCGCCACAGACTTACTGAAAGGCAGCTCGGGAGGTCAGGCTCAGCGAACCTCCGCACTGCGGGCACACTCGTCCGGCCACCACGGCTCGGACACCGGCTGCGGCAACGGCATAGATCTGGTGACCCCAGCCTGCGGTGTCGATGCCCTTGGCCTTCTCGCACCAGACCGGAGTGCCGAGCTCGGGCGCGAAACCGGCGAGCGCCCAATACCGCTCCCCGATCGCCACCAGTTCCGCGTCGGCTCCGTCGAGGGGGACAATCGCAGGAACGAGCTGGGTCGGCCGCGACGTAGCCGGTTCCGGCGGGCTGGATGTGACGACATCAGGCACGTACGTCTCGCTGCTGCACTTCCTTGAGGACCGCCGCCACCGTGGCGAAGTCGTTGTCCACGTGGAGCACCGTGTGACCGTGATGAACCGCTGTCGCACATACCAGGAGGTCGATGGCTCCAGCAGCGCGGTGCTGCGCTCGCTGGGTGAGCTTGTACTGCGCGGTGTCGACCCAGCGCCATGCGCTCTTGGGGACCGGCGAGAGATGACAGAGATCATCCAATTCCTCAGCCAACTCGTCTCGGTGGGCCGGGCTTGTGGCCGAGTAGAGGAACTCCGCCCTCGTGGGTTCGCATACATGGAGCACACCGGCGGCGATATGCCCTTCCCAGGACCGCAAGGCCCCGGACGTACGGAAGAGATGCCACAGGGCGGACGTGTCGACGAGGTACGTGATCACTCGAAGGCCGCCCGCCGGGCATCCTTGGCCGCTGCATGGGCGGCAGCCGCAGCCTCGAACTCGCCCCGTTCGCCCCGCGCGGCAAGCTTCTCGGCAGCCTCCAGTCGCTTGATGCGCGCCACGTAGTCCCGCAGAGCCCCGTTGACCGTCTCCTTCTTCGTCGACGCGCCCATGAGCCGCATCGCCTCGGCCAGCGCCTCGTCATCAAGATCGACCTGGGTCACAGACACGCCGACCACCCCTCACTGCCACAAGTCCACGATGTACATAGCCATGATACATCGGCAACATTCGGGGGCGTCGGACCACGGCGCAGCAAGGGAGGGGAAGATGCCGCGTCGACGTAGCGAGTTGGATGGAGGGCACCGGCCATGGGTCCGCTCACGACGCTCCCACGAAGGCGCCGCCGCAAAGCCCCGAGTCAAGGCCGTTCAGAGCTCATCTTTGATGTGCGGCGACTCGCGTTCGCCACACCCTCATGAGGCGAACGCCACACACAAAACGCCCCCGCAATACGCGTTTCCCCAGGTCAGAACGATTCTGCCTGGGGATGCTGGGTGGGGCGGGTGGGACTCGAACCCACGGCCGACGGATTATGAGTCCGCTGCTCTAACCGGCTGAGCTACCGCCCCGTCTCGGCGTGGCGCGTACATGTGTGCGCACCGTCTGCCGCAGCATAGCCGGTCATACGATCTCCCGCTGCGGATGCCCGGCTGTTGATGACCATGAAGACGGCGCTGGTCGCCGACCGGTTCCGGGCATACGAAAAAGGACCCCAACGGGGCCCTCTTCCGATCGCTCCCCCGACTGGACTCGAACCAGTAACCCTCCGGTTAACAGCCGAATGCTCTGCCAATTGAGCTACAGGGGATCGCGCTCCCCCGACTGGACTCGAACCAGTAACCTGCCGGTTAACAGCCGGCTGCTCTGCCAATTGAGCTACAGGGGATTGCTGCGTTGCGTCGAACGCACCTGCCTGGCGGATGCCGGGCGGCGCGCGTTCGCTGCGACACATACATTAGCGCAAGCAGGGGGGTGCTTTGCCAATCGGTATCGGCCGGGGTGATCTCGGGCGTCTGCGGGTAGGCGGGCAGCACACGTCGCACGGAGCGTAGGAAGGGTGGCAGCCATGCGGTACCGGCTCACGTTCATCGCCGGAGTGGCCCTCGGTTACGTGCTCGGCACGCGGGCCGGGCGCGAGCGTTACGAGCAGCTGAAGAAGTCCGCACGCCAGTTCGCCCAGAACCCGGCCGTGCGCAACACCTGCGAGACCGCGGCCCAGAACGGCCGGGAGTTCGCCGGGAAGGCGTACCACGTGGTGGGCGAGAAGGTCGGCGACAAGGTGCCGTCGTCCGTGACGGACCGGGTGCGGTCCATGCGGGGGCGCGGGACCAGGCCCGGCGTCGAGGACGACTGGGGGACCACCAACACCTAGCCGGCCCCGCCGCCGCTTCTGCCGCGCCGCCGGTACGGGAAACCTCCGGGGGTGCGGCAGAATCTGCGTATGGGCATAGTCGCCGGCTTGGACAGTTCTTCCGCGTTCACACACATCGTGGTCTGCGATACGGACACGGGCGCCGTACTGCGCGAGGGGTACGCCCCGCATCCCGTCGAGGCGAAGGCCACCGAGGTCGACCCGCAGGCGTGGCTGCTCTCCCTCGGTGAGGCCGCCGCCGGCGGGCTCCTCGAAGGGGTGCAGGCGATCGGCGTGTCCGCGCAGCAGCACGGGCTCGTACTGCTGGACCACCAGGGCAACCTCGTACGGCCGGCCCTGCTCGGCAACGACAAGCGGGCGCAGGCCGCGGCGGCCGATCTGATCGACGGGCTCGGCGGGCGGCAGGCCTGGGCCGAGGCGGTCGGGGCGGTGCCGCAGGCCGCGCAGCCGGTGGCCAAGCTGCGCTGGCTGGCGCGGACCGAGCCGGAGCAGGCGCAGCGGGTGGCGGCGGCGCTCCAGCCGCACGACTGGCTGGTGTGGCAGCTGCTCGGGCGGCCGGGCCGGCGGACCACCGACCGGGGTGCCGCGTCCGGGACCGGGTACTGGTCGGCGGGGAGCGAGTCCTACCGGCCGGATCTCGTGGAGCTGGCGCTCGGGCACCAGGCGGCGCTGCCGGAGGTGCTGGGTCCTTCCGAGGCGGCCGGGATGACGCCGGAGGGGCTGCTGATCTCCGCCGGGACCGGCGAGACCATGGCGGCGGCCTTCGGTCTGGGGGTCGGCGTCGGGGACGCGGTCGTGTCGCTGGGGGCTTCGGGTTCCGTGATGGCGGTGCACCACGAGGCGCTGGCCGATCCGACCGGGATGATCACCTCGTTCGCCGACGCGACGGGCATGCACCTGCCGGTGGTGCACACGTCGAACGCCGTACGCGCTCTGCGCGGCACCGCCGAGATGCTGGACGTGGAGGGGCTCGACGCGCTGTCCGCGCTGGCCCTGAAGTCGACGGCCGGCTCCTCGGGGCTCGTACTCCTGCCGTATCTGGAGGGTGAGCGCACCCCGCGGCTGCCGCACACCGCCGGGACCCTGTGCGGGCTGCGGCGGGAGTCGATGAAGCCGGAGCACCTGGCGCGGGCCGCGTTCGAGGGGATGCTCTGCTCGCTGGCGGACGCGCTCGACGTGCTGCGCGGCCGGGGCGTGGAGGTGCGGCGGGTCTTCCTGCTGGGCGCGGCGGCCGAGCTGCCGGCCGTGCAGCAGCTGGCGCCGGCGCTGCTGGGGACGCAGGTGGTCGTGCCGCAGCCCGCTCAGTACGCGGCGCTGGGCGCGGCCCGGCAGGCCGCCTGGGCGCTCGGGGTCTCGCAGGGGGCGCTCGACGGGCGTACTCCCCCGGCCTGGCAGGGCGCGGCGGCGCAGGTGCTGGAGCCCGGCGAGGAACTTCCCGTGGGGCAGGCCGTGCGCCAGCAGTACATCGCGACGCGGGACCAGATTCACCCAGGGGCGTTCGACTCGACACGCTGAGTACGGAGGGGCCGCGAAATTATGGACCGGGTCCGTTTTTTGACCTGGACTTGAATAAAAACGTTCGCGGTCCCGGCGAGCGGTGCCGGAAGATGGGTCGGCTCCCCCGACCTACGCCGACTCCGAGAGACACGCGTGCTCATAAAACTCCTGCGGGCCTATCTCGGTCCGTACAAGAAACCACTCGCGCTGCTGGTCGTCTTCCAGCTGTTGCAGACCTGCGCCACCCTCTACCTCCCGACCCTCAACGCCGACATCATCGACAACGGTGTCGTCGAGGGGGACACGGGCTACATCCTCCAGTACGGCGGCGTGATGATCGTCGTCAGCATCGCCCAGGTGGTCTGCAACGTCGGGGCCGTCTACATCGGCGCCCGTACCGCGTCCGCGCTCGGGCGGGACGTGCGGGCGTCGGTCTTCGACCGGGTGCAGTCCTTCTCCGCGCGCGAGGTCGGGCGGTTCGGCGCCCCTTCGCTGATCACCCGTACGACCAATGACGTCCAGCAGGTACAGATGCTGGTCCTGATGACGTTCACGCTGATGGTGTCGGCGCCGATCATGTGCGTCGGCGGCATCGTCATGGCGCTGGGCCAGGACGTGCCGCTCTCGGCGGTGCTGCTCGGCGTGGTGCCGGTCCTGGGGATCTCGGTCAGCCTGATCGTGCGCAGGATGCGCCCGCTGTTCCGGCAGATGCAGAAGCGGCTGGACACGGTGAACCGGGTGCTGCGCGAGCAGATCACCGGCAACCGCGTCATCCGGGCGTTCGTGCGCGACGAGTACGAGGAGCGGCGTTTCCGGGGCGCCAACACCGAACTGACGGACGTGGCGCTGTCGACGGGCCGGCTGATGGCACTCATGTTCCCGACGGTGATGACCGTCGTGAACGTGTCGTCGATCGTCGTCGTCTGGTTCGGCGCGCACCGCATCGACAGCGGCGGGATGGAGATCGGCGCGCTGACCGCGTTCCTGGCCTATCTGATGCAGATCGTCATGTCGGTGATGATGGCGACCTTCATGTTCATGATGGTGCCGCGCGCCGAGGTGTGCGCCGAGCGCATCCAGGAGGTCCTGGAGACCGAGTCCAGCGTCGTCCCGCCCGTCTCGCCGGTACGGGAGCTCCGGGCCCACGGGCATCTGGAGGTGCGCGGCGCGGACTTCCGCTACCCGGGCGCCGAGGAGCCGGTGCTGCGGTCGGTGGACCTGGTGGCGCGGCCGGGCGAGACGACCGCGATCATCGGGTCGACGGGCAGCGGGAAGTCGACGCTGCTCGGGCTCGTGCCCCGGCTGTTCGACGTGACGGACGGCCAGGTGCTGGTCGACGGGACGGACGTGCGGACGCTGGACCCGGCGCTGCTGGCGAAGACCGTGAGCCTGGTCCCGCAGAAGCCGTACCTGTTCTCGGGGACGGTCGCGACGAACCTGCGGTACGGGAATCCGGACGCGACCGACGAGGAGCTGTGGCACGCGCTGGAGGTCGCCCAGGCGAAGGAGTTCGTGGAGGCCCTGGAGGACGGGCTCGACGCGCCGATCGCGCAGGGCGGCACCAATGTCTCCGGCGGTCAGCGCCAGCGGCTGTCGATCGCGCGGACGCTGGTGCAGCGGCCGGAGATCTACCTCTTCGACGACTCGTTCTCGGCGCTGGACTACGCGACGGACGCGGCGCTGCGGGCGGCGCTCGGGCGGGAGACCGCGGAGGCGACCGTGGTGATCGTGGCCCAGCGGGTCTCCACGATCCGGGACGCCGACCGGATCATCGTGCTGGACGAGGGACGGGTCGTCGGGACCGGCACCCATCGCGAGCTGATGGACGGCAATGACACGTACCGGGAGATCGTGCTCTCCCAGCTGACGGAAGCGGAGGCCGCGTAATGGCCGGGCCTGGCGGACGCATGATGGCGGGCGGGGCGCCGACCGAGCGGTCCATGGACTTCAAGGGGTCCTCGAAGCGGCTGCTGAAGCGCTTCGCCGCCGAGAAGAACACCCTGTACGTGATGCTGGTCGCGGTCGCGCTCAGTGTCGGGCTCTCCGTGGTCGGCCCGAAGATCCTCGGCAGGGCGACCGACCTGGTCTTCGCCGGGGTCGTCGGCCGGAGCATGGACGCCGGGACGACCAAGGAGCAGGCCGTCGAGGGCCTGCGCAGGAGCAACAGCGGGCTGGCCGACATGCTGGCCTCGGTGGACTTCACCCCGGGGCAGGGCATCGACTTCGGCGCGGTCGGCGACGTCCTGCTGATGGCGCTGGCGGTCTACGTCGGCGCCGGGCTGCTGATGCTGGTGTCGACGCGGCTGTCGATCCGGGTGATCAACCGGGTCGTGTTCCAGCTGCGCGAGGACATCCAGACGAAGCTGTCGCGGCTGCCGCTCTCGTACTTCGACCGTGCCAAGCGCGGCGAGGTGCTGAGCCGGGCGACGAACGACATCGACAACATCTCGCAGACGATGCAGCAGACGATGGGCCAGCTCATCAACTCCCTGCTGACGATCGTCGGCGTGCTGGTGATGATGTTCTGGATCTCGCCACTGCTGGCGCTGGTCGCGCTGGTGACCGTGCCGCTGTCGGTGGTCGTGGCGACGAAGGTCGGCAAGCGTTCGCAGCCGCAGTTCGTGGAGCAGTGGAAGGTGACGGGCAAGCTCAACGCCCACATCGAGGAGATGTACACCGGGCACACCCTGGTGAAGGTCTTCGGCCGGCAGGAGGAGTCCGCGCGGGACTTCGCCGAGCAGAACGACGCGCTGTACGAGGCCGGGTTCAAGGCGCAGTTCAACAGCGGGATCATGCAGCCGCTGATGATGTTCGTGTCGAACCTGAACTACGTGCTGATCGCCGTGGTCGGCGGGCTCCGGGTCGCCTCCGGCGCCCTGTCGATCGGTGATGTGCAGGCGTTCATCCAGTACTCGCGGCAGTTCTCGATGCCGCTGACCCAGGTCGCCTCGATGGCGAATCTGGTGCAGTCGGGCGTGGCGTCGGCGGAGCGGATCTTCGAGCTGCTGGACGCCGAGGAGCAGGAGCCCGACCCGGCGAAGGGCGAGGGCGAGCGCCCCGGCGTCCTGCGCGGCAGCGTCGCGCTGGAGCACGTGTCGTTCCGCTACGACCCGGAGAAGCCGCTCATCGAGGACCTGTCGCTGACCGTCGAACCGGGCCACACGGTCGCGATCGTCGGCCCGACCGGCGCCGGCAAGACGACGCTGGTCAACCTGCTGATGCGGTTCTACGAGGTGACGGGCGGCCGGATCACGCTGGACGGCGTGGACATCGCGAAGATGTCGCGGGCCGACCTGCGGTCGGGCATCGGCATGGTCCTCCAGGACACCTGGCTGTTCGGCGGGACCATCGCGGAGAACATCGCCTACGGGGCGGCCGGCGACATCAGCCGGGAGCGGATCGAGAAGGCGGCGAAGGCGGCCCACGCCGACCGCTTCGTCCGGACCCTGCCGGACGGTTACGACACGGTGATCGACGACGAGGGCTCCGGGGTCAGCGCGGGCGAGAAGCAGCTGATCACGATCGCGCGGGCGTTCCTGTCCGACCCGGTGATACTGGTGCTCGACGAGGCGACCAGCTCCGTCGACACCCGTACCGAGGTGCTGATCCAGAAGGCGATGGCGGGGCTCGCGCAGGGCCGTACGAGTTTCGTGATCGCGCACCGGCTCTCCACCATCCGGGACGCCGACGTCATCCTGGTCATGGAGGACGGCTCGATCGTCGAGCAGGGCACGCACGACGAACTGCTGGACGCGAAGGGCGCCTACGCCCGGCTGTACGCGGCGCAGTTCGCCCAGGCGGTCGCCGAGGTCGACTGAGTCCGGCCAGGGTTCCGCGGCTGCCCCGGTGTACGCGCGTGCGCGTCAGTCGAGGTAGCCGCGGAGCTGGTCGGCGGAGGTGTGGTCGCGCAGTCTGCTGAGGGTCTTGGACTCGATCTGGCGGATGCGTTCGCGCGTCACGCCGAAGAGGCGGCCGATCTCCTCCAGGGTGCGGGGCCGCCCGTCGACCAGCCCGTAGCGCAGCTGGACCACCTTGCGTTCGCGCTCGCCCAGGGTGGAGAGCACCGCCTCCAGGTGCTGGCGCAGCAGCAGGAAGGCCGCGGACTCCACGGGGGACGCGGCGTCGCCGTCCTCGATGAGGTCGCCGAACGAGACGTCCTCCTCCTCGCCGACCGGGGCGTGCAGCGAGATGGGTTCCTGGGCGAGGCGCAGGATCTCGCCGACCCGTTCGGGCGTCAGGTCGAGGTGGGCGGCGACCTCCTCGGGCGTGGGTTCGTAGCCGCGTTCCTGGAGCATGCGGCGCTGGACCCGGACGACGCGGTTGATCAGCTCGACGACGTGGACCGGGACCCGTATGGTCCGGGCCTGGTCGGCGAGGGCGCGGGACATGGCCTGGCGGATCCACCAGGTCGCGTACGTCGAGAACTTGTAGCCGCGGGTGTAGTCGAACTTCTCGACGGCCCGGATCAGTCCGAGGTTCCCCTCCTGGACGAGGTCGAGCATGGTCAGGCCGCGCCCCACGTAGCGTTTGGCCACGGAGACCACGAGGCGCAGGTTGGCCTCGATGAGGCGGCGCTTGGCCGTCCGGCCCATGACGACGAGGCGGTCCAGGTCGACGGCGAGGCGGGTGTCGGGGTCCGGGGTGCGGGCGAGGCGCTCCTCGGCGAACAGGCCGGCCTCGACGCACCGGGCGAGCTCCACCTCTTCGGCGGCGGTGAGCAGCGGGATGCGGCCGATCTCGCGCAGATACTGGCGGAACAGGTCCGAGGAGGGCCCGGTCTCCGGTTTCCCGTGCTCCTCCGGCTCCTCCGGTTCCACGGCCTCCTCCATCACGAGGGCCTCGGGCACCGTTTCCGGAGGGTGTCCGCCGGCTTCGGGGTGGCGCGCGGCCCGGGCTTGCACGGGTATGGCCGGGACACGCTCGGTTTCGGTGACGGTCCGGGTCTGCACGGGGGCGACCTCCAGGTGATCGCTGCCGGACCGCGGGGATGGGGCCACCGTGGGGTGGGGCCGCGCTCCGATGACTCAGGGCACCGCCATCCAGTGTGGGGTACGACACACAGCCGCCACGAGGGGCGTGCGGTGACTTTCTGGGGTCGTCGCGTGACGGGTTGGTTATGGGGCGGCGGCGTCAGAGCGCGGCGGCACCGTGGTTGCGCAGGGTCTGGGCGTACTGCTGGAGGACCCAGACCTCGTTCTGCGCGGCGGCCAGGTGGTCGGGGGCCACGTTGCTGCCGAGGCGGGCCAGGCTGCTCTGGACGTCGTTGATCCGGCGGTCGACGGCGCGCAGGCGGACCTTGACCAGGTGCTCGCCGGCGTAGGCCTCGTCGATGGACTTGCCGTGGAAGACCTCGACCGCCAGCTCGGTGATCAGCTTGCGGACGGACTCGTTGGGTGTGGCGTCGAGGACCCGGACCAGGTACTCGCGGCTGTCGGCGAGACCCTGTTCGGCGCCGCCCGCCTCCGCGATGCACTCGCGCACGGCGGCGTAGGGCGGTGCGGTGAACTCGTCGGTCCCGTAGGCGTCGAAGGCGGGCGAGACCAGCTCGGGCCGCTGGAGGGCGAGCTTGAGCAGTTCCCGCTCGGTGCGGTGGGCGGGGCTGCGGAGGTTGAGCGCGGGGCCCGAGGGGGCGGGTGCGGCCTGGACCTGCTGCGGGTGGCGGGCGCCGTTACGGGCGGTGGAGGCGGGTCCGCGGCGGTCGCCGCCCCGGCCCCGGGCCCACTGGGCGAGCTGGTTGACCCGGTGGACGACGTACTCCTGGTCGAGGATGCCGACGAAGCCGGCCAGCTGCACGGCCACCTCGCGCTGGATGCTGCCCGTCTTGATCTTGGCGACGACGGGGGCGGCCTCGTCGAGCGCGGCGGCGCGGCCGGCCGGGGTCTCCAGGTCGTAGCGGCCGACGATCTGGCGCAGCGCGAACTCGAAGAGCGGGGTGCGGGGTTCGACCAGGTCGCGGACGGCGTCGTCGCCCTTGACCAGCCGCAGGTCGCACGGGTCCATGTTGTCCGGGGCGATGGCGATGTAGGTCTCGGCGGCGAACTTCTGGTCGTCCTCGAAGGCGCGCAGAGCGGCCTTCTGGCCGGCCGCATCACCGTCGAAGGTGAAGATCACGCGGGCGCTGCCGTTGTCCATGAGGAGGCGGCGCAGGATCTTGATGTGGTCGCCGCCGAAGGCGGTGCCGCAGGTGGCGATGGCGGTGGTGACCCCGGCGAGATGGCAGGCCATCACGTCGGTGTAGCCCTCGACGACGACGGCCCGGCTGGACTTGGCGATGTCCTTCTTGGCCAGGTCGATGCCGTACAGCACCTGGGACTTCTTGTAGATCGGCGTCTCGGGGGTGTTGAGGTACTTCGGGCCGTTGTCGTCGTCGCGGAGCTTGCGGGCACCGAAGCCGACGACGTCCCCGGCGGTGTCGCGGATCGGCCACATCAGGCGGCCCCGGAAGCGGTCGATGGGGCCGCGCCTGCCGTCCTGGGAGAGACCGGAGGTGATCAGCTCCCGGTCGCTGAAGCCCTTGCCGCGCAGGAAGCGGGTGAGGTGGTCCCAGCCGGCCGGGCTGTAGCCGACGCCGAAGTGGGCGGCGGCGGCCTGGTCGAAGCCCCGGTCGGCGAGGAACTTGCGGCCGATCTCGGCCTCGGGGCCGTTCAGCTGGTCCACGTAGAACTGGGCGGCCGCCTTGTGCGCCTCGACCAGCCTGATCCGTTCGCCGCGCTGGTGGGAGGGGTTGTAACCGCCCTCCTCGTAGCGCAGGGTGATGCCGGCCTTGGCGGCGAGCCGCTCGACGACCTCCGCGAAGGTCAGGTGGTCGATCTTCTGCACGAAGGCGATCGTGTCGCCGCCCTCCTGGCAGCCGAAGCAGTGGAAGAGGCCCTTGCTCGGACTGACCTGGAAGGAGGGGGACTTCTCGTCGTGGAAGGGGCACAGACCCTTGAGGTTGCCCCCGCCCGCGTTGCGCAGCTGGAGGTACTCGGAAACGACGGCGTCGATCGGGACCGCGTCCCGTACCGCCTTCACATCGTCGTCATTGATCCTGCCTGCCACGGATCGAAGTCTACGGGTGGGGTGGGACAGGCACGGCCGGGGCGGGGTGTGATCCGGTGAGCGGTCCCGGGCCGGCGCGGGGGCGCGGGCACCGGCCCGGGGCCGCTCAGACCAGGGTTTCCAGGGGCACCGAGGGGTCGGCCAGAGCGTCCGGGTCGACGGGCCGGCCTGCCCTGATCAGTTTCTGCACGTGCTCCGTGACGTCCCACACGTTGACGTTCATCCCGGCGAGGACGGTGCGGTCCTTCAGCCAGAACGCGATGAACCGGCGCTTGCCCGCGTCGCCCCGGATGACCACCTGGTCGTAAGCGCCGGGCGGGGCCCAGCCGGAGTACTCCAGGCCGAGGTCGTACTGGTCGGAGAAGAAGTAGGGCACCCGGTCGTAGCCGACGTCCTGGCCGAGCATGGCGCGGGCCGCCGCCGGGCCGCCGTTCAGCGCGTTGGCCCAGTGCTCGACCCGCAGCCGGGTCCCGAGCAGCGGGTGGGCGGCGCACGCCACGTCGCCGGCGGCGTAGATGTGCGGGTCGCTGGTGCGCAGCGAGGCGTCGACGGCGATGCCGCCGCCCTGCTCGCGCGGGGCGATCTCCAGACCGGCCGCCTCGGCGAGCGCGGTGCGGGGGGCGGCGCCGATCGCGGCGAGGACGTCGTGGGCGGGGTGCTCCTCGCCGTCGTCGGTACGCACCGCGAGGACCATGCCGTCCTGGCCGACGATCTCGGTGAGCCGGCCGCCGAAGTGGAAGCGGACGCCGTGGTCGCTGTGGAGTTCGGTGAAGATCTGGCCGAGTTCGGGGCCGATGACCCGCAGCAGCGGGGTGGCCTCCGGTTCGACGACGGTGACCTCGGCGCCGTAGCCGCGGGCCGCCGCGGCGACCTCCAGGCCGATCCAGCCGGCTCCGGCGATGACCAGGTGGCCGTTGTCACGGCCGAGTGCGGCGAGGACGTTGCGCAGCCGGTCGGCGTGGGCGAGGCGGCGCAGGTGGTGGACGCCGGCCAATTCGGTGCCGGGCACGTCGAGGCGGCGCGGTTCGGCGCCGGTGGCCAGCAGCAGCTTGTCGTAGTGGACGACGGTGCCGTCGCCCGTCTCCACGGTGCGCGCCTCGCGGTTCAGCGCGGTGACGGACTGGCCGAGGTGGAGCTCGATCTCGGCGCCCGCGTACCAGGCGGTCTCGTGGACGAAGACGCTGTCGCGCTCCTCCTTACCGGTCAGGTAGCCCTTGGACAGCGGCGGGCGTTCGTACGGATGGTCGCGCTCGTCGCCGATCAGGATGACCCGGCCGCTGAACCCTTCCGCCCGGAGCGTCTGGGCTGCCTTCGCCCCGGCCAGCCCTCCGCCGACGATGACGAACGTCCGATGTGCGTCGACCACGTGATGCCTCCTCGGTGCTTGCTGCGCGGCGCCAACTGCGAGCGTCCCGCACGCAGCGTAGTGGGGGAAGGGGGTGCGGCCCGTTCAGGTCACTCCCGGTGGCGGCCGGTCCCGGCGGCGGTGAGCGAGCGGTGCAGGGCACGGGCGGAGGCGTCGGTGAGGGCGGCGATCTGGTCGACGAGGACCCGTTTGCGGGCGCGGTCGTCGGGGGCCGACTCGTACAGCGCGCGCAGGTGTGGTTCGAGCCCTTCGGGGGCCCGGGCGGTCAGCGCGGCGGCCAGTTCGGCGATGACGATCCGCTGGCCGGCGCGGATCTCCTCCTGTTCGGCGCGCTGCATGACGTAGCGGTCGGCGATCGCCTTGAGTACCGCGCACTCGTTGCGGGTGGCGCGGGGGACGACGAGCTCGGCGCCGTACCGGCTGAGGGGTCCGGTGCCGTACGTCTGGCGGGTGGCGGTCTCGGCGACGAGGCAGAACCGGCCGATCAGCTGGCTGGTGGCGTCCTTCAGCCGGGCCTGGGCGACGGCCGAACCGTCGTAGCCGTGCGGCCACCACTCCTGGGCGATGAGCCGGTCCAGCGCCTCGGCCAGTTCCTGCGGGTCGGTGCCGGCCGGGACGTACCGGCCGACGGCGACGTCCCAGATCTCCCGGCGCTCCGGCCCCGCCTCCAGGCGGTCGGGGTCGATGTGCCCCGCGTGCAGCCCGTCCTCGAAGTCGTGGACGGAGTACGCCACGTCGTCGGACCAGTCCATGACCTGGGCCTCGAAGCACTTGCGGTGGCGCGGCGCGCCCTCGCGGAACCATTCAAAGACCGGCAGGTCGTCCTCGTACACCCCGAATTTGGGCGAGCCGGGGTCCGTGGGGTGGGCGCCCCGGGGCCAGGGGTACTTGGTGGCGGCGTCCAGGGCGGCGCGGGTGAGGTTGAGTCCGACGCTGGCCAGGCCGCCGGTGCGGGTGTCGGGGACGAAGCGCTTGGGTTCGAGGCGGGTGAGCAGCCGGAGCGACTGGGCGTTGCCCTCGAAGCCGCCGCAGTCGGACGCGAAGTCGTTGAGCGCCTGCTCGCCGTTGTGGCCGAAAGGCGGATGCCCCATGTCGTGCGAGAGGCAGGCCGCCTCCACCAGGTCGGGGTCGCAGCCGAGGGCGGCGCCGAGCTCGCGGCCGACCTGGGCGCACTCCAGGGAGTGGGTGAGCCGGGTGCGCGGGCTGGCGTCCCATGCCTGGCCGCGGGTGCCCGGCGTGACGACCTGGGTCTTCCCGGCGAGCCTGCGCAGGGCCGCGGAGTGCAGCACGCGGGCGCGGTCGCGCTGGAAGGCGGTGCGGCCGGGGCGTTTGTCCGGCTCGGGGTCCCAGCGCTCGGTGTCGGCCGGGCCGTAGGGCGCCGTACCGGGGTGCTGTGTGCCGTCCGTGCCGTTCATGGGACCGACCCTAATCCGCCGCACCGGCAGGACGGGTCAGGCGGAGGCCGGAAAACGTGTGTGCGTGGGTATGTCGTACGCGAGGGGGCCGGCCGCGAGCGCCTGGTCGTAGCGGTGCAGGATCAGCCGGGCCATCGCGGGGTGGGCGCCGAGCGGGGCGGCGGCGATCCAGGGCGCGTGGGCGGCGGCCGCCGAGGCGAAGCGCCCGGGCGCGGTGAAGTACGAGGCGACGGCGATCCGGTGGTGGCCCCGGGCGGCGAGCGCGCGCACGGCGGCGGGGACGGTGGGCGAGGCGGCGGAGGTGTACGCGGGCACGACGGGCACGCCGCCGAGCCGTTCCCCGAGGAACCGTGCGGTACGCCGGGTGTCGGCCGCCGATTCGGGGTCCCGTGAACCGGCGGCGGCCAGCACCACGGCGCTGTCCCGGTTCCCCTGGTCCGAGGGGTGCCAGCCGGCCTCGGTGAGCCGGTCGTGCAGCGCCTCCACCAGCAGGGGGTGCGGCCCGAGGGGCGCCGCGACGCGGGCCCGCAGGGCGGGGGCGGCTGCGACGGAGGCGGGGATGTCGTGCTTGACGTGGTGCCCGCGCCCGAGCAGCAGCGGTACGAGGACGGCCTCGCCGTCGCCGAGGGCGTGCAGGGTCTCCGGCAGGAGGGGGGCGTTGAGCTCTATGTGTCCGAGGCGGACCTCGAGCCCCGGCCGCAGCTCGCGCACCCGTTCCAGGAGGGCGGCCACGGCGTGCGGGGCACGGAGGTCCCGGCTGCCGTGCGCGACGGCGACCAGGGCGGGGGCGGCGGACGCCGGGCGGGTGAGGTGCCGGATGCGGTGCATGAGGTGATGGTGACGGACGCACGTTGCCGGGTCGTTGCACGCCGGTCACGGGCGTTTTCCACTGCCTCACGGGGGAAGGGCTGCGGCCGTCGGGCACCGGGGCGGTGTTCCGGGGCGCGGGTGCCCGTCACGCCCGCTCCCGCACGGCGAACAGGTGCTCGATCACCTGGGCCACCCCGTCCTCCTCGTTGCTCCGGGCGTGCGTCGGCACGGCGGCCAGCACCGCCGGGTGGGCGTTGGCCATGGCGTAGCCCGTACCGGCCCAGGCGAGGACGGTGAGGTCGTTGGGCATGTCCCCGAACGCGATGACGTCCGCCGCGTCGATGCCCCGGTCCGCGCACAGCGCCGCGAGCGCGCCGGCCTTGGTGACGCCGGGCGCGCTGATCTCCAGCAGTCCGCGGCCGCCCGAGTGGGTCAGCTGGACCGTGTCGCCGGCTCCCTGCCGGGCGGCGGCCAGCAGGGTGTCCGCGTCGAGCCGCTCCGACCAGGCGAGCAGCTTGGTGACGGGGGCATCGGTGAGCCACAGGTCGGCGAGGGAGGCCACGGGCAGTTCGGCGCCCGCGTCCTCGGACAGGCGCAGCCGGTAGGCCGGTTCGTAGAACACCTGGTTGCCGGTCTCCAGCGCGAAGCCGATGCCGGGGACGGCGGCGGCGAGCGCGGTGGCGACCTGCCGGGCGACGGCGAGGGACAGGGCGCTGGAGGAGACGACGGTACGGGTGGCGACGTCGTAGACGAGGGCGCCGTTGCTGCACACCGCCGTGCCCACGAGCCCGGCGGCCTCGGCCAGCCGGTCCACGAAGCGGGGCGGCCGGGCGGTCACGATGACGATCTCCGTGCCGGCCTCCTCGGCCGTGCGCAGGGCGCGCAGGGTGCGGGGCGACAGCGAGCCGTCACCGCGCAGCAGGGTGCCGTCGAGATCGGAGGCGATCAACCGTGGGAGCGACATCGCCCGATGGTACGCGGACCGCCCCGGCCGGGCGGAGAACCCTTTCGGCCGTCCGCTCGTCCAGTGGGGCAGGGGGCGGTGCGCCCCCGGCGCCGGGGGCGGACGAGTGAGGGCGGGCACATGAGGGGACGGATGCGGCGGACACCAGGGGGCGACCGGACGGGCGGTGCCCGGCTGCGGAGGGCCGTCGCAAGGCTGCGGCCCCGGGTGCCGCGCACCCGGCGGGGGCGGCGGAGGGCCGTGCAGGGGCTGATGGCCGCGTGCGTGCTGGCTCTCGCGCCGGCGACCTGGCTGCACGCGGTGTCCGAGGCCCGGATCAGTACGGCCGAGGAGGTGCCCGCGCGGCAGGTCGCGGTGGTGTTCGGGGCCGGGCTGTGGGACGGGAAGCCGTCCCCGTACCTCGCGAACCGGCTGCGGACGGCCGCCACGCTCTACGGGGACGGGAAGGTGGAGGTCGTCCTGGTCACCGGGGACAACAGCCGCGAGGAGTACGACGAGCCGGACGCGATGCGGACGTTCCTGGTCGGGAAGGGGGTGCCGGACGACCGGATCGTCAGCGACTTCGCGGGCTTCGACACCTGGGACTCGTGCGTGCGGGCGAAGAAGATCTTCGGCGTCGACCGGGCGGTACTGGTGAGCCAGGGCTTCCACATCCGCCGGGCCATCGCGCTGTGCCGGGCGGCGGGGATCGACGCGTACGGGGTCGGGGTCGAGGACGCACACGACATCACCTGGTACTACGGCGGGACGCGGGAGGTGCTCGCGGCGGGGAAGGCGGCGTTCGACGCCCTGTTCGAGCCGGACCCGCACTTCCTGGGGCCCCGGGAGCGGGGCGTCGACGACGCGCTGGCGGCGGCCTCCCGCCGGCCGGGCCTCAGACCGAGGTGACCGGGGCCGTCTCGGCCGAGACCCAGTTCAGGTAGCGGGCGCTGCCCCGGAGGACCGGCAGGGCGATGATCTCCGGGGTGTCGTAGTCGTGCGCCTCCTGGAGGTGCGCCTCCAGCTCGTCGTACCGCTCGGCCGTCGTCTTGATCAGCAGCTGCCACTCCTCGGCGGCCTCGATGGCGTTCTGCCAGCGGTAGACCGAGGTGACGGGCGCGGAGATCTGCACGCAGGCGGCGAGCCGCGCCTCGACCACTCCCCGCGCCAGCTCCCCGGCCTTCTCCTCGCTGTCCGTCGTGGTCAGTACGGTCAGCCATGCCGGTGTCGTCGTCACGTCGCCCTCTCCTCGCAGCGGTCGGCGGCCTGTTCCCCGATTGTGGGCTCCCGGGGCCCGCCGCGCCATCACCCGCCGTACGGATGAGCCCTCTTCGCGTCCCGCAGCGCGCGGCCCCACCAGACGAGCTGGTCGAGCAGCGTCTTCACCGCGGCGGCCGGCCCGGCGGGGTCGTGGTGCCTGCCCTCGTCGTCGAACCGGGCGCCGGCGTTGTGGAAGGAGACGGTGTCGCGGATCGAGACGGCGTGCAGTTCGGCGAAGACCTGCCGCAGGTGCTCGACCGCCCGCAGCCCGCCGGAGACCCCGCCGTAGGAGACGAACGCCACGGGTTTGGCCTGCCACTCGGCGTAGTGCCAGTCGATGAGGTTCTTCAGCGGCGCCGGGTAGGAGTGGTTGTACTCGGGGGTGACGACGACGAAGGCGTCCGCCCCGGCCAGCCGGGCCGAGACGTCGGCCAGCAGCTCGCGGGCTCCGGGTTCCAGGTGGCGGGCGAGGGCGGTGGGCAGGTCGAGGGCGGCGACGTCGATCACCTCGGTCCCGATCGCGGGATGGGCGTCGGCGTGGGCGAGGAACCAGTCGGCGATGACGGGGGCGAACCGGCCCTCGCGGTTGCTGGCGAGGATGACGGCCACCTTGAGGGGGGCGGTTTCGGACATGACGGTGGCGGTGGATTCCGCAGTGATGAGGTCCATGGCGCAGACGTTCGTACATCAACCACGGTTGAGGTCAAGTGCGGCTGGAGCGGCCGCCGCCCCATGGCCGGGCGCCCCCTCCCCGGTCAACGGCCTGCGCATACCGTGGCCGTACGGCGACTCCAGCAGCGGCGGGCCTTCCCTACGCCGAGTTCGACGGCCGGCGGCGCCGGGCGAGCCGGTCCGGGACGGGCGGGATCATGGACCCATGGAGACACCCGGTCAAGGCCCGCACACCTCGCCCCTGCTGATCCACATCGAGGGCGTCCGGCTGCCCGGCCGCGTCTGCCCGCCCGGGCCCGGCTTCACCGGCTTCACGAACGTCCACGTGGGCGTCCAGCGCAAGGACCGTCCCGACGAACTCCTCGGACTGCACCCGGGCGACGCGGCGGGCGCCCGCTGGACCCTGGACTGCACGGCGGCCGCGGACGCGGAGGGGGTCACAGTCCAGGGGCCGTACGTGCAGAACCGGCTCGGCGGGCGCTTCGTGTACCTGTCCTGGGGCACGGTCGACGACAACGGCCTGTTCTCGATGTTCCGGCGGGCCAAGCTGGTGTTCGCCGACATCGACCCGGCCGTCCTGGCGGCGGCCGTGCACTCCGGGCACCTCACCGCGCGGCTTCCGCTCTCGGACGCCGAGGGGCGGCCGCGCTGCGCCCGGGTCCGGCCGCCGGCCGTCGAGTGGTCGGCCACCGCGCCGCGGCATCCCTGACGCAGTCCGCCCCCTCCGGACCCAGGGGGGGAAGGTCCGGAGGGGGCGGCGGCCGGGGGCGGCTGTGCGCACCGTCCCGTGGGGGGTTGTGATGCGTGTTCCCGCTCAGCGCCGCCTCACGCATGTGATGTGCACCACACCTCCCGCCGGGCGCGTCACCCGAACGGCACCGACCCGCCACGAACTACGCAGTCCGCCCGCCGTCACCGCTGTGACCTGCGGCGATGCCGCTTGGCAAGGAGGCCGCGCCGAGCCGTGCGGGTGAGAACTGACTCGGCGTCAGCAGGCATGGGGGGCCGTACGGCTGTTGGCTCGGGATCAGGACAACCCGCCAGCGCCCGGCTCGGAGGAAACCCCATGCGCCGTCCTGCCCGACTCGTGACCGGCACCGCTGCCGCGGCCCTCGCCGCCGCAGCGCTCGGCCTCAGTGCCGCCGCCCCGTCCGCGTACGGGGAGGAGGCGGCGTCCCTGCGGATCACCCCCGCGAGCGCCGCCCCGGGCGCCACGGTCACCGTGGACACCACCGCCTGCGGCAGCGACAGCAGCGCCACCGGCGACGCGAGCGCGCTGGACGCCCCGGAGTTCCCGCTGGCGCCCGCTCCCCTCGAAAAGGCCCTGGCCGGCTCCTTCCGGGTGCCCGGCGGCGTCGAGCCCGGGCCGTACAGCATCGGCGTGGACTGCGCGAACGGCAAGAAGGCCACCGGCGAGATCGAGGTGAAGGCCGCCGGCCGGGCTGCCGGGGACGACGCCGGCGGCGCGGCCGCCTCCGCGCACGACGAGGCCGGCACCGGCGCCGCCGCGGACCCCGCCGAGGACCCGGCCGAGGCCCCCACGGGGGCCGCCGACTCCCCCGCGTACGACTTCTCCGACCTGGACGGCCTGGGCAGCCAGGACGACACGGAGGACCTGGCCGGTCTCGACGGCCTGGACGCCGAGGCCGCCGGTTCCGCCCTCGTACCGGACGCGCCGGCGGAGGCGGGCCGCACCACGCCCACCGAGCGCCCCGCCCCCTCCGGCCACGAGAGCACCCCCGGGCGGGACGAGACGGGGTCCGGCGGGCGGGAGACCCCCTCGGGCCACCGCCCCTCGGCCACCCCCACCGCCCCCTCGGGGCCTGTGAAGACCGGAGTCGGCGGCAGCGTCGGCCCGGACACCACCCAGATCGCGGCGGGAGCCGGCGCCCTCGCCGCTGCCGCCGTCGGCGGAGCCTGGCTCCTGCGTCGCCGGGCGAGCGGCACGCAGGACGCCGGCTGACGGAGGCATCCACCCCTCCGTACCGCCCGGTGTCCGTCCCGGTGGCCCCGCGCCACCGGGACGGGACCGCTTCCCCTTCCGCACCCGGAGGACGACCGTGTCCCAGAAGGCCAAGGGCTGGCTGCTCGTCGTCGTGGCGCTGGCCGGTGTCTGGCTGATCCAGAACGGCGCGGGCACCCGGATCACCCCGCCCGGACCGGCCGTCGCCCAGGCATTCGCCGCCGGCCCGGACCTGCCGCCCGGCTCACCGGTCGCCGAGCCGCTGCGCCCCTCCGCGCCCGTCCGCATCCGGATTCCGGTCATCGGGGTGGACGCGCCGATGATGCGGCTCGGGCTCGGGGCCGAGGGCAGCCTGGAGGTGCCGCCCGCCGGGGACACCGACATCGTCGGCTGGTACAAGGACGGCACGCCGCCGGGCGCCAGGGGCACCGCGATCGTCGCCGGCCATGTCGACAACGCCGAGGGCCCGTCCGTCTTCTACGACCTGGGCTCGCTGAAGAAGGGCAGCACCGTCGAGGTGGACCGGCAGGACGGCCGCACCGCCGTCTTCACGCTCGACGCGATCGAGGTGTACGAGAACGAGGACTTCCCCGACCAGCGGGTCTACGGCGCGTCGGATCACGCGTCGCTGCGGCTGATCACCTGCGGCGGCGGATACTCCCGGGAGACGGGCTACCAGGGGAACGTGGTGGCGTACGCCCACCTCATGAGCGTGCGCTGAGGCCCCGCCGGACAGGTCCTAACTCTGCCACTGGTCGAACGCCAGCTTCGCGACCAGCGAGAACACGACCATCAGCAGCACCCCGCGTACGAACTCGCTGCCCCTGCGCAGCGCCATCCGCGCGCCCAGCAGACCGCCCGCCAGGTTGAACACCGCCATCAGCGCCGCCAGCTGCCACAGCACGTTGCCCTGGTGGGCGAACATCGCCAGCGCCCCCGCGTTGGTGCAGACGTTGACGATCTTGGCGGTCGCGGAGGCGGTCACCAGGTCGAGGTGGAGCACGGCGGTCAGGGCCAGCACCAGGAAGGTGCCCGTGCCCGGCCCGAACAGCCCGTCGTACAGGCCGATGCCGCCGCCCACCAGGACGATCGCGGTGACCGCACGGGCCCGGGTGACCTGGGGAGGGACGCCGTCCCCGGCCGCCCGGCCGAACTGGGGCCGCAGCATCACGAACGCGGCGACCGCGAGGAGGACCACCATGATCACCGGGCGCAGCACATCGCTGCTGATCCCGGCGGCGAAGAACGCGCCGGTCATCGATCCGGCCAGGGCCGCGAGCCCGATCCGGACCGCGGTGGCGACCTTCACCGGCGCCTTGCGCGCGTAGGTGACGGCGGCGCCCGAGGTGCCGACGATGGCGACGGCCTTGTTGGTGCCGAGGATCTGTGCGGCCGGCAGGTGCGGCAGCCCGAGCAGCAGCGCGGGGAGCAGGAGCAGCCCGCCGCCACCGACCACCGCGTCGATCCACCCGGCCGCCGCCGCGGCGAGGCACAGCACGACGAGGGTGGTGAGGGTTATGTCTGGCATGGCCCGACCCTATGGAGCGGATACGTGCACAGTCCAACCGCCCCGGTGCTCCCACGGGAAGTTGCGCCGGCTCTGAGGTTTTCGCAGCTCACGGGCCCTCCTCCGGGCCCGGCCGGCAGCCTCACAGGCCCTCGCGGCGGGTGCTGAGCGCAAGGTTCCTCCCGGGAAACAGCGGGGAACCGGCCGGGTAACACCGCCGGGACACGCTTCCCGTCATGAGCACACAGGCCCGGCGCCTGTGGCCCTGCCGAATCAGCTCACCGACGACGGAGGCCCCGAGATGCCGGTGTCCATTCCCCCGACCGCCCCCACCTCCACCCCTGCCGCCATACCCACCCTCGTGGTCGTCGGGCACGGGATGGTCGGCCAGCGTTTCCTGGAGGCCCTGGCCGAGCGCGGGCTGACCGGCGCCGCCGGCACCGCCCGGGTCGTCGTCCTGTGCGAGGAGCCCCGCGCCGCCTACGACCGGGTCCAGCTGACGTCGTACTTCGCGGGGAAGACCCCGGAGGACCTGTCGCTGGCCGAGCACGGCTTCATGGAGCGGCACGGCTTCGAACTGCGGCTCGGGGACCCGGCGGTGGCCGTGGACCGCACGGCCCGGACGGTCACCGCGCGGTCCGGGGAGGTCTTCGCGTACGACACGCTGGTGCTGGCGACCGGGTCCTACCCGTTCGTGCCGCCGGTCCCCGGCAAGGACAGCACCGGCTGCTTCGTCTACCGGACGATCGAGGACCTGCTCGCCATCGAGGAGTACGCGAGGACGGCGACGACCGGTGCGGTGGTCGGCGGCGGGCTGCTCGGCCTGGAGGCGGCGGGCGCGCTGAAGGGCCTCGGCCTGGACACGCACGTGGTGGAGTTCGCGCCCCGGCTGATGCCCGTCCAGGTGGACGAGGGCGGGGGCGCGGCGCTGCTGCGCACCATCGAGGACATGGGCCTGACCGTCCACACCGGGGTCGGCACGCAGGAGGTGATCGCGGACGAGGGCGGCGCGGTGACCGGGATGGCGCTCTCCGACGGCTCCGCGCTGGCCACGGACCTGGTGGTGTTCTCGGCCGGGGTGCGCCCCCGCGACCAGCTGGCCCGGGACTGCGGTCTCGCGGTCGGGCCGCGCGGCGGGATCGTCGTGGACGAGGAGTGCCGGACCTCCGACCCGGCGGTCTTCGCCATCGGCGAGTGCGCGCTCGCCTCGGACGGCCGGGTGTACGGGCTGGTGGCGCCCGGTTACGAGATGGCGCTGACGGCCGCCGAGGTGATCACCGGCAAGGAGGCCGCGTTCACCGGCGCCGACCTGTCGACCAAGCTGAAGCTGCTCGGCGTGGACGTGGCCTCCTTCGGCGACGCGCACGGCACCGCCGAGGGCTGCCTCGACGTCGTGTATTCGGATGCCCGCTCCGGTGTCTACAAGAAGCTGGTGATGGCGGCGGACGGCACCCTGCTGGGCGGGGTGCTGGTGGGTGACGCCGACCAGTACGGCACGCTGCGCCCGATGACCGGCAGTGTGCTGCCGGTCGCCCCGGAGCAGCTGGTGCTGCCGGCGGGGGCGGGCGGCCCGGTCGCGCTGGGCCCCTCCGCGCTGCCCGACGAGGCGGTGATCTGCTCCTGCCACAACGTCACCAAGGGTGCGATCTGCGAGCACGGCACCCTGCCCGAGGTGAAGAGGTGCACCAAGGCGGGCACCGGCTGCGGCAGTTGCGTCAAGGTGATCGGCCAGCTGCTCCCGCAGAGCCAGGACGCGGGCCTGTGCGGCTGCTTCGCGTACACCCGCAGCGAGCTGTACGAGATCGTCCGCACCCTGCGCATCACCTCGTACGCGGACCTTCTCGACTCGCACGGGCGGGAGGCGGCGCGCGGCGGCGACGGCTGCGAGATCTGCAAGCCGACGGTCGGCTCGGTCATCGCCTCGCTGGCCCCGACGGTGGGCGCGAGCGGCTACGTCCTGGACGGTGAGCAGGCGGCCCTCCAGGACACCAACGACCACTTCCTGGCCAACCTCCAGCGCAACGGCTCGTACTCGATCGTGCCGCGCATACCCGGCGGCGAGATCACCCCGGAGAAGCTGATCGTGATCGGCGAGGTGGCCCGCGACTTCGGGCTCTACACCAAGATCACCGGCGGTCAGCGCATCGACCTGTTCGGCGCCCGCGTCGACCAGCTGCCGCTGATCTGGACCCGGCTCGTCGACGCGGGCTTCGAGTCCGGCCACGCGTACGGCAAGTCGCTGCGGACGGTCAAGTCCTGTGTGGGGCAGACCTGGTGCCGCTACGGCGTGCAGGACTCGGTGAAGATGGCGATCGACCTGGAGCTGCGCTACCGGGGTCTGCGCGCCCCGCACAAGCTGAAGTCGGCCGTCTCGGGCTGTGCCCGGGAGTGCGCGGAGGCCCGGGGCAAGGACTTCGGGATCATCGCCACGGCCGGTGGCTGGAACCTCTACGTGGGCGGCAACGGCGGCGCGACCCCGCGCCACGCCGACCTGCTAGCCCAGGACCTGTCGGACGCCGAACTGGTCAGGCTGATCGACCGGTTCCTGATGTTCTACATCCGCACCGCGGACCGGCTGGAGCGCACCTCGGCCTGGCTGGAACGCATCGAGGGCGGCCTGGAGCACGTCCGGGACGTCGTCGTGCACGACAGGCTGGGGCTCTGCGACGAGCTGGAGCGGCTGATGGCCGACCATGTGCGCGGCTACCGCGACGAGTGGGCCGAGACCATCAACGACCCGGAGCGGCTGCGCCGGTTCGTCACCTTCGTCAACGCCCCCGACGCGCCCGACCCGTCGGTGAAGTTCGTCCCGGAACGCGACCAGGTCAAGCCCGACCTGGACATCCTCGCGGGGCCGGTTCTCGCCATCCGCACTCTTGAAGGGACCGCCTCCTGATGACCACGCAGACGATGGAGACCGCGCAGGACACCCGCAGCATCCGGCTCGCCGCCGGGGACGGCTGGCTCACCGTGTGCGACCGCTCGCTGCTGACCCCGGGCCGCGGGGTCGCCGCTCTCCTCCCGGACGGCCGGCAGGTCGCGCTGTTCCTGGACCGGGCGGGGCGGACGTACGCCATCGACAACCGCGACCCGTTCACCGGGGCCTATGTCCTCTCGCGCGGCCTGGTGGGCTCGGAGGGCGGGCAGCCCTTCGTCGCGTCGCCCCTGCTCAAGCAGCGCTTCGACCTGGCGACGGGCGCCTGCCTGGACGACGACGAGGTCTCCGTACCGGTCTTCGAGGTCCGCGCGGACTGACCGCCTCCGCTCGCCCGCCGACGGCCGGGAGAACCCACGGACGGGTGCTTCCGGCCGTTCCGGCCACCGGTCGTACGCTTGGATCCATGACCCAGGGCTGGAGCGCGCGCGACACACCCGACCAGAGCGGCCGCACGGCCGTGGTGACGGGAGCCAACAGCGGAATCGGGTTGATCACCGCCCGCGAACTGGCCCGCTGCGGGGCCAGGGTGCTGCTCGCCTGCCGCGACGAACGGCGCGGCGAGGAGGCGGCGGCCCGCATCCGTCACGCCGTGCGCGGCGCGGACGTGGAGTTCGCCGCCCTGGACCTGGCCGATCTGTCCTCCGTACGCCGGTTCGCCGCGGACTTCCGGGCGGACCGGCTCGACCTGCTGATCAACAACGCGGGTGTGATGGCCCTGCCGTACGGGCGGACCGCCGACGGCTTCGAGACCCAGTTCGGCGTCAACCACCTCGGGCACTTCGCGCTCACCGGGCTGCTGCTGCCGAAGCTGCTGGCGGCCGGGGGCGCCCGGGTGGTGACCGTCTCCAGCGGGCTGCACGCGCTGGCCGACATCGACATGGGCGACCTCAACAGCGAGCGGAAGTACCATCGCTGGATCGCCTACGGCCGCTCGAAGACCGCCAATCTGCTCTTCGTCCACGAGCTGGCCCGGCGGGCCGCGGCGGCCGGCAGCGGTCTGGTCGCCGCCGCCGCGCACCCCGGCTACGCCTCGACCAACCTCCAGACGGCGGCGGCCCGGATGGAGCACCGCAGGGCCGCGGAGCGGCTGATCGAGCTCGGCAACCGCATCGTCGCCCAGCCCGCTTCGGCCGGTGCCCTGCCCACGCTGTACGCGGCCACCGCGCCGGGGGTGCGCCCCGACTCGTTCACCGGGCCGCGGCTGCTGGGCATGCGCGGCGCGCCCGGCCCCTCCCGGCGGGCGAGCTGGACGCGCAGCGATGTGGCGGGCGAGCGCCTGTGGGTGGCCTCGGAGCAGCTGACCGGGGTGACGTTCGCGGGGCTCTCCTGAGGGATCAGCCCTGGTTCTCGGCCGCGGACGGGTCCATCCAGATGACCTCCCACATGTGGTGGTCCGGGTCCTGGAAGGACCGGCCGTACATGAAGCCGAATTCCTGCGGCTCGTTGGCCGGCGATCCGCCGCTCGCGAGAGCCGCGTCGGCCAGCTCGTCCACCTTCTCGCGGCTGTCGGCGCTGAGCGCGAGGATCACCTCGGTGGACGTGGCGGCGTCCGCGATCTCCTTCTTGGTGAAGTCCTTGAAGCGCTCCTCCTGGAGGAGCATCGCGAAGATGGTGTCGCTGATGACGAGGCAGGCGGTGCGCTCGTCGCTGAACTGCGGGTTGAAGGAGTAGCCCAGCTTGCCGTAGAAGCTCTTGGACGTCTCCAGGTCCTTGACCGGCAGGTTCACGAAGATCATCTGAGGCATGGCCTTCTCGCTCTCTGGGTGCGTGGTTCCGGGTGCGTCCGTCGAACGCCTCTCCACAGGTGGACGCCGGGGCCGCCCGGAACTCATCGGTGCGGCCGCAGATCCTTTCCGCGCGGGCCCGGCCGGAAAACCCGCCCGGCTCAGGAAACCGCCAGCGGCGCCCCGCCCCGCAGCAGCGAACCGCCCAGCGGGGTCAGGGTGTGCAGGACGGAGCCGCCGTGCCGCAGGGTGTGGACGAGGCCCGCCTCGCGCAGGACGCAGGCGTGCTGGCTGGCCGAGGCGAGGGAGACCCCGGCGCGGCGGGCCAGTTCGCTGGTGGTGCAGCCGTCGCCGATGGCCCGCAGGACCGTGGAGCGGGTCTGTCCGAGGAGCCGGCCGAGCCAGGGGCCCGGTTCGGCGAAGGCGGGGGCGGCCGGGTGGGTGACCGGGTAGACCAGGACGGGCGGGAGCAGGGGGTCGCGCAGGACGACCGGGGTGCCCCGGCAGAAGAACGAGGGCTGGAGGAGCAGTCCGCGCCCGTCCAGGTGGAGGTCCCGGTCGACGGGGTAGTCCGCCTCCAGGACGGGTGCCCGCCACCGGATGACCGGCGGGAGCGAGGCGAGCAGTTCGTCGGTGCCGCCGTCCAGGAGGGCGCGGCCCCGGATCACGCGGTCGGCCTCGACGGCGGACTGGATGTGCGGCCAGTACGGCTCGACGGCGGCGCGGTGGTAGTCCCGTAAGGCGCCGACGAGCCGGCCCAGGGGCTCGGCGCCGCCCTCGCGCAGCGGCTCCAGACGGGCGCGCCGGGCCGTGCGCCGGGCGCCGGGCGGGCCGGGGTCGTCGAGCAGGCCGATCTCGGCGCGCAGGCGCTCGGGCGGGGTGGCGCGCACGGCTTCGGTTCCGGCGTCGAGGCCGAGCGGTTCGGCGCTTTCCTGAGAAGGCGTCAGGAAGTCGGGGAAATAGCCGCGCCGCGGAACCACCGCGGACAGCAGACGCACTTCACCGCTCAGCCTCGGACGGGTTTCCGCGCGCCATTTCCCGAAGACCGCGGAAGCCCTCCGGTCCCTCAGCCGGTGAAAGCTGAGAATGGTCTCCCACAGCGCGTCCGGCCCTGCGGCCATCCGCACCCGGGAAAGGTCCCATCCGGAGACATGGATACGCAGCACCGAACTCCCACCCCTTGCACCTGCAATTACCCCCTCGCAAGAGTATGCGAATCGTAACAGCACGTCACCACGGGGTTTCGGCCAGAGGTGAAACGCCTCGCCCCGACCCGCCACCGGACGAAAGGCTGTACGTCGTCGGGTGCGATTCCGGAGTCACCGGAAGAGCGAGTGAAGGCCGTGGGGGGTTTCGCTCGTTCGGCGGCGGTTGGCACCGGTGCGGCTCCGCACCCGATGGGGGTAAGCCGGGTGCGGCCCGTGGATGGGGATCCACGGGCCGCACCCCGGTCCGTTCAGCTCGATTTCTTTGCGCATTAAACGAAGCAATGGGCACCGCTCGCCAAATCTCCCGGGACATGACAACACACGCGGTGGTGCGGCCGGCGCGACAAGGCGGCGGCACCCCCGCACAGGGTGCCGCCGCCTCCGGAATTCCGCGCGTGGCCGGTTCGGTGAGGGTGAGGGACCGGCGGCGCGCGAAATCGGTGGATGCGCCGCTCAGCGGCTGTCGCTGCCCCGCGAACCGGCCGCCGCCCGGCCCGCCTCCAGGCGCGCCACCGGAATGCGGAACGGCGAGCAGGAGACGTAGTCGAGACCGGCCTCGTGGAAGAAGTGCACCGACTCGGGGTCACCGCCGTGCTCCCCGCAGATGCCGAGCTTGAGGTCCGGGCGGGTGGCCCGGCCGGCCGCGACGGCGTCCTCGACCAGCGAACCGACTCCGTCCTTGTCGATCGTCTCGAACGGCGACACCCCGAAGATCCCCTTCTCCAGGTACGCGGTGAAGAACGAGGCCTCCACGTCGTCGCGGGAGAAACCCCAGACCGTCTGGGTCAGATCGTTGGTGCCGAAGGAGAAGAACTCCGCCGCCTCCGCGATCTGCCCCGCGGTCAGCGCGGCGCGCGGCAGCTCGATCATCGTGCCGATCTTCAGCTTGAGGTCGGTGCCGGTGGCCGCCTGCACCTCGGCGATGACCCGGTCCGCCTCCTCGCGGACGATCTCCAGTTCCTGGACCGTGCCGACGAGCGGGATCATGATCTCGGGGCGCGGATCGCCCTTGGCGTTCTTGCGGGCGGCGGCCGCCTCGGCGATGGCCCGCACCTGCATGGCGAACAGGCCGGGGATGACCAGGCCGAGCCGGACGCCGCGCAGCCCGAGCATCGGGTTCTGCTCGTGCAGCTTGTGCACCGCCTGCAGGAGCCGCAGGTCGTTCTCGTTGGCGTCCTTGCGGGCCTCGGCGAGCGCCACCCGTACCGACAGCTCGGTGATGTCGGGCAGGAACTCGTGCAGGGGCGGGTCCAGCAGCCGTACGGTGACCGGCAGCCCGTCCATCGCCTCGAACAGCTCGATGAAGTCCGCCCGCTGAAGCGGAAGCAGCTGCTCCAGGGCCGTCTCGCGCTCCTTGTCGGTGTCGGCGAGGATCAGCTTCTCGACCATCTCGCGGCGCTCGCCGAGGAACATGTGCTCGGTGCGGCACAGCCCGATGCCCTGGGCCCCGAAGCGGCGGGCCCGCAGGGCGTCCTCCGCGTTGTCCGCGTTGGCCCGCACCCGCAGCCGGCGCATCCGGTCCGCGTACGCCATGATCCGGTGCACGGCGGCGACCAGCTCGTCGGCGTCGTCGGCGCCCGCGTGCATCCGGCCCTCGAAGTACTCGACGACCGGCGACGGCACCACGGGGACCTCGCCGAGGTACACCTTGCCGGTGGAGCCGTCGACGGAGACGATTTCGCCCTCCTCCACGACGATGCCGCCGGCCGTCAGCCGCCGGCGCTTGGTGTCGACCTCGATCTCCTCGGCGCCGCAGACACAGGTCTTGCCCATGCCCCGGGCGACGACGGCGGCGTGCGAGGTCTTGCCGCCGCGCGAGGTCAGGATGCCCTCGGCGGCGATCATGCCGTCCAGGTCGTCCGGGTTGGTCTCGCGGCGGATCAGAATGACCTTCTCGCCGGACCGGGACCACTTGACGGCGGTGTACGAGTCGAAGACCGCCTTGCCGACCGCCGCGCCCGGCGACGCGGCGATGCCCCGGCCGAGCCGCCGGGTCTTCGCGGTGTCGTCGAAACGCGGGAACATCAGCTGTGCGAGCTGGGCTCCGTTGACCCGCTGAAGGGCCTCGGCCTCGTCGATCAGCCCCTGGTCCACCAGCTGGGTGGCGATGCGGAAGGCGGCGCCGGCGGTACGCTTGCCGACCCGGGTCTGGAGCATCCACAGATGACCGCGCTCGATGGTGAACTCGATGTCGCAGAGGTCCTTGTAGTGGGTCTCCAGCGTCTCCATGATCTTCAGCAGCTGGTCGTACGACCGCTTGTCGATCGCCTCCAGATCGGCGAGCGGCACGGTGTTGCGGATGCCCGCGACGACGTCCTCGCCCTGCGCGTTCTGCAGGTAGTCGCCGTAGACGCCCTGGTGGCCGCCGGCCGGGTCACGGGTGAAGGCGACGCCCGTACCGGAGTCGGGGCCGAGGTTGCCGAAGACCATCGAGCAGACGTTGACGGCGGTGCCGAGGTCGCCGGGGATGCGCTCCTGACGGCGGTAGAGCTTGGCCCGGTCGGTGTTCCACGAGTCGAAGACCGCCTTTATGGCCAGGTCCATCTGTTCGCGCGCGTCCTGCGGGAAGTCGCGGCCCGCGTCGCGTGTGACGATCTTCTTGAACTGCTTGACCAGCTTCTTCAGGTCGGCCGCGTCGAGGTCCACGTCGACCGTGACGCCCTTGGCCTCCTTCGCCTCCTCCAGCGCCTCCTCGAAGAGGTCGCCGTCCACCCCAAGGACGGTCTTGCCGAACATCTGGATGAGCCGGCGGTAGGAGTCCCACGCGAACCGCTCGTCACCGGCCTGGGCGGCGAGGCCCACCACGGAGGCGTCGGAGAGCCCGATGTTGAGGACGGTGTCCATCATCCCGGGCATCGAGAACTTGGCGCCGGAGCGTACGGAGACCAGCAACGGGTCGTCGGCCTGGCCGAGCTTCTTGCCCATCCGCTTCTCCAGGGCGTCGAGGTGCGCACTCACCTCGTTGCGGAGCGCGGCCGGCTCCTCACCGCTTTCGAGGTAGACCTTGCACGCCTCGGTGGTGATGGTGAAGCCGGGAGGGACGGGGAGCCCGAGGTTGGTCATCTCGGCGAGGTTGGCCCCCTTCCCGCCGAGCAGGTCCTTCAGATCCTTGTTGCCCTCGGTGAAGTCGTAGACGAACTTCTGCACATCATTGTTTTCCGACACGGGTCTCGACTCCTCGAGGACGCGGTGGCTGCCCTGACGGCGAGGAACATACCCAGATCGAAGGTGCGTGGGTACGTCCGCTTGCGCGTCGTAGGGCCGTAACCACCCGTCCGCCAGCAGATCGAAAGCCGGCCGCGCGACGGGCGCGCGGAACGATGCGTTCAGGACTCGTACGCAGGATGACGCAGAGCTCGGCGGAACCCGCGGTCCGGTGGCTGAAAGTGACTGAAGCGTCGATCGATCAAAGTGCAACCACCTGGCACCCAGTGCCGCCATTTGAGAAATGCAGCCCCGAATTTCACGCTCACATGAGCATAGAAGCCCTCAGAGTGGCGAGAATCACTCCACGAGGGCCGCTCAGATGTCACCATCCGGACACTCGATAAGTGACACCGAGTCGCCACTTGTTCACCTATCGCAACGGAAAGCGGCCTCACCCGCATGCAGGACGCCGATTCAGGGCTTCAGAGCCCGAATCGCGCCCCGCCGAGCGCTCAAATGAGCAGGACGCGGGAAAGGGCACGGAGTGCCCCCTCCCTCTGCGGCTTTCTCAGCCCCCGGAGGTGTCCAGCTCCGCGTCGGCGCTCACGCCCGCGCAGTCGTACGGGTCCTTCAGCCAGCCGTCCGGGAGGACCACCCGGTTGTTGCCGGAGGTGCGTCCGCGCGGTCCGTCCGCGCCGTCCGGCCACGACTGGTCCAGGTCCAGCTCCTGGAGCTGGGAACCCAACTCCTCCAGCGAGGAGGTGATCGCCAGCTTCTTGCGCATCTCGGAGCCGACCGCGAAGCCCTTGAGGTACCAGGCCACGTGCTTGCGGAAGTCGATCACGCCACGGGACTCGTCGCCGATCCACTCCCCCAGCAGCGTCGCGTGGCGCAGCATCACATCGGCGACGGTGCGCAGCGTGGGCTCCTGCCTCGTCCCCGTCCCCTCGAACGCGCTGACCAGGTCACCGAAGAGCCAGGGCCGGCCCAGGCAGCCGCGCCCCACGACCACGCCGTCGCAGCCGGTCTCGCGCATCATGCGCAGGGCGTCGTCCGCGCACCAGATGTCGCCGTTGCCGAGCACCGGGATCTCCGGGACGTGCTCCTTGAGGCGGGCGATGGCATCCCAGTCGGCGGTGCCGCCGTAGTGCTGCGCGGTGGTCCGGCCGTGCAGGGCGACCGCCGTGACACCCTCCTCCACGGCGATCCGGCCCGCGTCGAGGTAGGTGAGGTGGTCGTCGTCGATGCCCTTGCGCATCTTGATGGTGACGGGCAGGTCGCCGGCCCGGGAGACGGCCTCGTGCAGGATCGCGCGCAGCAGCGGCCGCTTGTACGGGAGGGCCGAGCCGCCGCCCTTGCGGGTGACCTTGGGGACCGGGCAGCCGAAGTTGAGGTCGATGTGGTCGGCGAGGTTCTCGTCGACGATCATGCTGACCGCCTTGCCGACCGTGTCGGGGTCCACTCCGTAGAGCTGGATGGAGCGCGGGGTCTCGCTCGCGTCGAAGTGGATGAGCTGCATGGTCTTCTCGTTGCGCTCGACCAGGGCCCTCGTCGTGATCATCTCGCTGACGAACAGCCCCTTGCCGCCCGAGAACTCCCGGCACAGTGTGCGGAAGGGGGCGTTGGTGATGCCGGCCATGGGCGCGAGGACCACCGGCGGCTGCACGGTGTGCGGGCCGATGCGGAGCAGCGGGGGCGAGGGGGCGAGCGTGGTCATGGCCCCATTGTCCCGTACCCGGGCGACTGCTCCCGAGGCGGGCGCGGCCCGCCGGGCCGGCGGAAGAAGGGGACGGTGTCGGACCCCGGCCGTAGCGTGGGGGTTCCGACGAGCAGCCGGTGAACGAAGGAGACGAAGCTCATGACAACGCCCCCGGCCCCCTTAACCCCCCACACCCCCAGCCGTCGCAGACTGCTCGCGCTCGGCGGTGCGGGCGCCGCGGGGGCGCTGCTCTTCGGCGCGGGGTCCGCCCGCGCGGCGGCCGGCTCCACGACGGCCCGGCTGCGCGAGCTGGAGCGGGCGCATGACGCCCGCGTCGGCGCGTTCGCGTACAACGTGGTCACCGGGGCCGCGGTGCGGCACCGGGCCGACGAGCGCTTCCCGATGCTGTCGACCTTCAAGACGCTCGCCGCGGCGGCCGTCCTGCGGGATCTGGACCGGGACGGCGAGGTCCTGGAGAAGGTGATCCACTACACGGAGGCGGACTGCGTGTCCGATTCGCCGGTCACCGACACCCCGGAGCACCTCGCGAGCGGGCTGAGCGTCGCCCGCCTCTGCGATGCCGCCATCGGCGACAGCGACAACACTGCGGGGAATCTGCTGCTGCGTGAGCTGGGCGGCCCGGGTGCGGTCACCCGCTTCGCCCGCTCCCTGGGCGACCGCGTGACCCGGCTGGACCGCTGGGAACCCGTGCTGAACTCCGCCGAGCCGGGCCGGGTCACGGACACCACGAGCCCGTCGGCGATCGCCCGCGACTACGCACGGCTGGTCCTGGGGGACGTGCTGGAGCCCCGGGACCGCGAGCGGCTGACCCACTGGCTGCTGAACTGCCGGACGAGCGGTACGCGCTTCCGGGCCGGTCTGCCGCCGGAGTGGACGGTCGCCGACAAGACGGGCGGCGGCTCGTACGGCTCGTGCAACGACGTGGGCGTGGCGTGGACGCCGGAGGGTGCGCCGGTGGTCCTGGCGGTGCTGACGACGAAGCCGGGCGATCCGAAGGCGGCAGGCGACCATCTGCTGATCCGGGAGACGGCCGCCGTCCTGGCAGCGGCGGTAGTTAGTTAGCCGTACTATCGATGGATGCCCGAGCTGAACCCCCGGCGGCGGATGCTGGTGCTCGCGATCTGCTGCATGAGCCTGCTGATCGTCAGCCTTGACACCACCGCCCTGAATGTCGCCCTGCCCGCCATGCGCGGAGAACTGGACGCGAGCGTCGCGGGGATGCAGTGGACGATCGACGCGTACACGCTCGTCCTCGCATCCCTGCTGATGCTCGCGGGTTCCACCGCCGACCGGATCGGCCGGCGCAAGGTCTTCATGGCCGGTCTCGTCCTGTTCACCCTGGGTTCGGCGCTCTGCTCGCTGGCGTCGGACCTGGAGGCCCTCATCGCCTTCCGGATGGTGCAGGCCGTGGGCGGCTCCATGCTCAACCCGGTCGCGATGTCGATCATCACCAACACCTTCACCGAGCCCCGCGAGCGCGCCCGTGCGATCGGGGTGTGGGGCGGGGTCGTCGGCCTCTCGATGGCGGCGGGCCCGGTGGTCGGCGGCGCCCTGGTCGACTCGGTCGGCTGGCGGTCGATCTTCTGGGTCAACCTGCCGATCGGTATCGCCGCCCTACTGCTGACCTGGCGTTACGTCCCCGAGTCGCGCGCCCACCGGGCCCGCCGCCCGGACCCGGTGGGCCAGCTCCTGGTGATCACACTGCTGGGCTCGCTGACGTACGCGATCATCGAGGCCCCGCAGAAGGGGTGGACGTCCGGGGAGATCCTGCTGTTCGCCGGGCTCGCGACGGCGGCCCTGGCGTGCCTGCTGGTGTACGAACCCCGGCGCGCCGATCCACTGATCGACCTGCGGTTCTTCCGCAGCGTTCCGTTCAGCGGCGCGACCGTCATCGCGGTCAGCGCCTTCGCCGCGCTCGGCGGCTTCCTCTTCCTCAACACCCTCTACCTCCAGGACGTCCGGGGGATGAGCGCCCTGGACGCCGGTCTCTGCACACTGCCGATGGCGGCCGTGGTCTGCGTGCTCTCGCCGGTGTCCGGGCGGCTGGTGGCCAGTCGGGGGCCGCGCACACCGCTGCTGATCGCGGGTGGCGCGATGGCGGTGAGCGGGCTGATGCTGGCGGCGTTCGACGCGGAGACCGGGACGGCCTCGATGTTCGCCGCGTATGTGCTGTTCGGTCTGGGCTTCGGCTCGGTGAACGCGCCCATCACCAACACCGCCGTCTCCGGTATGCCGCGCTCCCAGGCGGGCGTGGCGGCGGCCGTCGCCTCCACCAGCCGCCAGATCGGGCAGACCCTCGGCGTCGCCGTGATCGGCGCGGTCCTCGCGGCGGGCATGAACGGCGCGGGCTCCGCCGGTGCGGCGGACGGCTTCGTGGCGGCGAGCAGGCCGGGCTGGTGGATCGTGACGGGCTGCGGGCTCTGCGTCCTGCTGATCGGGGCGCTGAGCAGTGGCCGCTGGGCGAGGGCCACGGCCCACCGGACGGCGGAACGGCTGGCGGAGCCGGTGGCCGGGGGCCCGGCCGGCGCGCCCACCGCTCAGTCCTCCGCGGCGCGTACCAGTTCCTGAAGCCGCTCCGGCCGCTGGTGGGTCTCGGCGGCACGGAGGTCTCCGGGGCACGGGGTCTCCGGGGCCGGTGGCTTCGGGGCGGGGCGGCCCGGGCGCGTCGGAGACGCGGAGACCGGAGACGCGGAGACGCAGCGGCCCGGCGGGCGGACCGTGCGGTCCGCCCGCCGGGCCGGACGTTGCGCCGCTGGGTGCCCGGGGCGCGAGACGCCCGTAGGCGCGGGGGCGCGAGCGCCTGGCCCGGGGCACGGGGTGTCCGTCGGCACGGGGTGTCCGTCCGTCGGCACGGGGTGTCCGTCGGCACGGGCCGCGAGCGCCCGGCCCGTGGGGCGGCGCGGGAACGCCTGCCCCGGGGTTGCGCGAGGCGTCCGTCAGCTCTGGGCGGGGGCCTCCGGCTCCGGGGCCTCGCCCTGGGTGGTCTGCGCCTCCGGGTCCGCGCTGTCCGGCTGCGCGGACCCCGCGGCCCGCTCCCGCATCTTGCGGAGCAGCTCCTGCTTCTGGTCGGCGGCCGACCTGCGGTCGGCCTCGCGCGCCGGACCGGCGCCCTGCGCCTCGGCGCGGGACAGCTTCTTGCGCTGTCCGCCGACGCCGAGAAGGTTGTTACGGCTCTTGGCCATGGGGTTCTCCCGATTACTGGTCTCAGTGAGGTCTGTCGCGACCTTGGATCGATCCGTGGGCGGCGGGTGACCGGACCCGCCGCGTGCTCACTCGTAGATCTGGAAGAACGCATACATACGGAAGACGGTACCCATACCGGCCTCCGTCCTCACCCGGTTTTCCGTCGGCGGACGCGATTCCCCCGTCCGAGGGAACATGGAATGACAGATACTGAAATCTGTCATCACATATGCCATGGTTGATGTACGGCGCGGGAGCTCTTCGGCATCCCGCCTCTGCTCGCGTTTCCGCTTTCCGACGACTCAGGAGTCACCGATGACCGCCCTTCCCACCCGCGCGCTCGGCTCCACCGGCCCGAAGGTCTCCGCGATCGGCCTCGGCTGCATGGGCATGTCCGCGCTGTACGGCGAGAGCGACCGCGCCGAGTCGATCGCCACCATCCACGCGGCGCTCGACGCCGGTGTCACCCTGCTGGACACCGGCGACTTCTACGGCATGGGACACAACGAACTGCTGATCAACGAGGCGCTGCGCACGGCCCCGCCGGCCGCCCGCGAACAGGCCCTGACCAGCGTCAAGTTCGGCGCACTGCGGACCGTCGAGGGCGGCTTCACGGGATACGACGGCCGCCCGGCGGCCGTCAAGAACTTCGCGGCGTACTCCCTCCAGCGCCTCGGCACCGACCACATCGACGTCTACCGGATCGCCCGGGCCGACCCCGACGTCCCGATCGAGGAGACCGTCGGCGCCATCGCCGAACTGGTCGAGGCCGGGCATGTCCGCCACATCGGCCTCTCCGAGGTGGGCGCCGACACGATCCGGCGAGCGGCAGCCGTGGCCCCCGTCTCGGACCTCCAGATCGAGTACTCGCTGCTGTCGCGGTCCATCGAGGCGGAGATCCTGCCCGCCTGCCGCGAGCTGGGCATCGGCGTCACGGCGTACGGGGTGCTGTCGCGCGGGCTGATCAGCGGCCACTTCACTCGGGACCGCCAGCTGGCCCCGGGCGACTTCCGGGCCATGAGCCCCCGCTTCCAGGCGGAGAACCTCCAGCACAACCTGGACCTGGTCGAGGCGCTGCGCAAGATCGCCGAGCAGAAGGGCGTGACGGTGGCCCAGATCGCCATCGCCTGGGTCCTGGCCAGGGGCACGGACATCGTGCCCCTGGTCGGTGCCCGCCGACGCGACCGGCTGGCCGAGGCCCTCGGCGCCCTGGACGTGCGGCTGGACGCGGTGGCGCTCGCCGCGATCGAGGAGGCAGTCCCGGCGGGGGCCGCCGCCGGCGCCCGCTACCCGGCCGGCCAGATGGCCCACCTGGACAGTGAGCGCTGACCTCCGGGTACGGTCAGCGAGGTGCGGGCCCGCGCCTGCGACCCCCGCCCAGCCCGTAGCCCTCGAAAGGCAGCACACCCGCCATGACGCCGCCCTCCGACCCGCTGACCCCCGAGCGCATCCTCGAAGCCACCGAGGAGGTCCTGCGCCGTTACGGACCCGCCAAGGCCACCGTGGTCGACGTGGCGAGGGCGCTGGGCGTCAGCCACGGCAGCGTCTACCGCCACTTCCGGACCAAGGCCGCGCTGCGCGAAGCGGTGACCGGCCGCTGGCTGACCCGTACGGAGCTGGCGCTCACGGAGATCCTGGAGCAGTCCGCCCGGCCCGCCCCGGACAAGCTGCGGCAGTGGCTGGAGGCGCTGTTCGAGGCCAAGCGGCACAAGGCGGGCGACGACCCCGAGCTGTTCGCCACGTACCGGGTGCTGATGGGCGGCAGCACGGTGGTGGAGGAGCACATCGCGCATCTGGTCGGCCAGTTGCGGGAGATCATCGCGGAGGGGGTCGCGGAGGGGCGGTTCTCGGTCGACGACCCGGGGGCGGCGGCCCAGGCAGTGTTCGACGCGACGGCCCGCTTCCACGACCCGGCGTACGCGGACCAGTGGCAGAAACCCGCGATCCGGGCGGAGTTCGGTGCCGTATCGGACCTGCTGCTGCGCGGCCTGAGCGCCTGAGCGTTCAACGGGCATGCCCGCCTGCGCGACCCGCTCGGCCCTCGGCGCCGACCCCGGACCCGGCCCGGAGGGAAGACAGACGAAGCCCCCGGTTCCGCGGCGGGCGCGGAAGCGGGGGCTTCGTTCAGCGGGTGCGGCCGTCAGCAGCCGAGCAGCCGGGAGGCCAGGTAGCCCTGGATCTGGTCCAGGGAGACGCGCTCCTGCTTCATCGTGTCGCGCTCGCGGACGGTGACCGCGTTGTCGTCGAGGGTGTCGAAGTCGACGGTGACGCAGAACGGCGTGCCGATCTCGTCCTGGCGGCGGTAGCGGCGGCCGATGGCGCCCGCGTCGTCGAACTCGATGTTCCAGTTCTGCCGCAGGTCGGTGGCGAGGCCCTTGGCCTTCGGCGAGAGCTGCGGGTTGCGGGACAGCGGGAGGACCGCGACCTTCACCGGTGCCAGGCGCGGGTCGAGGCGCATCACGGCGCGCTTCTCCATGACGCCCTTGGCATTCGGCGCCTCGTCCTCGTTGTAGGAGTCGAGGAGGAAGGCCAGCATCGCGCGGCCGACACCGGCTGCGGGCTCGATGACGTACGGGGTGTAGCGCTCGCTCTTCTCCTGGTCGAAGAAGGACAGGTCCGTGCCCGACGCCTTGGAGTGGGCCGTGAGGTCGTAGTCGGTGCGGTTGGCGACGCCCTCCAGCTCGCCCCACTCGCTGCCGCCGAAGCGGAAGCGGTACTCGATGTCAGCGGTGCGCTTGGAGTAGTGGGAGAGCTTCTCCTGCGGGTGCTCGTACCACCGCATGTTCTCCTCGCGCATGCCGAGGCCGGTGTACCAGTTCCAGCGCTGCTCCATCCAGTACTCCTGCCACTGCTCGTCCTCGCCCGGCTTGACGAAGAACTCCATCTCCATCTGCTCGAACTCGCGCGTGCGGAAGATGAAGTTGCCCGGAGTGATCTCGTTGCGGAAGGACTTGCCCATCTGCGCGATGCCGAACGGAGGCTTCTTGCGCGAGGTGGTCTGCACCTGGGCGAAGTTGGTGAAGATGCCCTGGGCGGTCTCGGGGCGCAGGTAGGCGACCGAGCCGGAGTCCTGGGTCGGACCGAGGTGCGTGGAGAGCAGGCCGGAGAACTGCTTGGGCTCGGTGAAGGTGCCCTTGTTGCCGCAGTTCGGGCAGTTGAGGTCGGCCAGGCCGTTGGCCGGCGCCTTGCCGTGCTTCTCCTCGTAAGCCTCCTCCAGGTGGTCCGCGCGGTAGCGCTTGTGGCAGGAGGTGCACTCGGTCAGCGGGTCGGAGAACGTGGCGACGTGGCCGGAGGCCACCCACACGTCGGGGGCCAGGATGACCGACGAGTCGAGACCGACCACGTCCTCGCGGGAGGTGACCATGTAGCGCCACCACTGGCGCTTGAGGTTCTCCTTGAGCTCGACGCCCAGCGGCCCGTAGTCCCAGGCGGCCTTCTGACCACCGTAGATCTCACTGCAGGGGTAGACGAAGCCACGGCGCTTGCTCAGGCTGACGATGGTATCGATCTTGTCGGCGGCCACGGTGCTCTCTTCATTACGACGACGGAACTGGACAAGGGGGCCCGAGGCGCCTCGGTGGGGGGTGGTGGTCGAGAGACGGGCGGGCGAATGGCCCAGATTACCGGCGGCCACGCCCCTTCGATCAAATCGGTATCGGTCCCGCGCCCTCCACCCCCTCGCTCGTCGCCCGCCCGGCCCCACCGCGCCCGCCGCCGGACCCGACTTGTTGACAATCGTTTCCACTTTCATTGAAAATGACTGTCATGAACGTACGCCGCCTCATACCCACCGCCGCCGTCATCGGTGCGGTCGCCCTCGGCCTCACCGCCTGCTCGGCGTCCGGCACCTCCGACAGCAGGAGCGGCGACCGGCTGGACGTGGTGGCGTCGTTCTATCCGATGCAGTTCCTGGCCGAGCGCATAGGCGGCGACCACGTCTCGGTCACCACCCTCACCAAGCCCAACCAGGAGCCCCACGACCTGGAGCTCAGCTACCGGCAGATCGGCGGCCTCAGCGACGCCGGCCTGATCCTCTACCTCAAGGGCATCCAGCCCGCCGTCGACGAGGCGATCAAGCTCTCGGAGTCCACGAACGCCCTCGACGCCACGACGCTGACCACGCTGGAGGACCACGGCACGGAGGTCGGCGGCGAAGAGCACGGCCACGACGAGCACGCCCACGAGCACGAGGGCGAGGAGGCCGGCGCCGACCCGCACATCTGGCTGGACCCGGTGAAGTACACCGAGGTCGCCAAGGGCGTCGGCGAGGCCCTGGAGAAGACCGACCCGGACCACGCCGCGGACTACCGCAAGAACACCGCAGCCCTGGTCAAGGAACTGGGCGCGCTCGACACCGCGTACCGGACCGGGCTGAAGGACGCCACCACCCGCACGTTCATCACCACGCACTCCGCCTTCGGCTACCTGGCCGAGCGCTACGGCCTCACCCAGGAGGGCATCGCCGGCATCGACCCCGAGGCCGAGCCCAGCCCCGCCCGCATCAGCGCCCTGCACTCCATCGCGGAGAAGGAGAAGGTCACCACCGTCTTCTTCGAGGCGCTCGCCAGCGACAGGACGGCGAAGACCGTCGCCCGGGACACCGGGCTGCGCACCGACGTCCTGGACCCGCTGGAGGGAATCACCGGCGCCTCCAAGGGCGATGACTACATCGAGGTCATGAAGTCCAACCTCGCCGCCCTGCGCACGGCACTCGGCGCGAAGTGAGCGACGACCGCACCGCCCCCATCGGCCCGAACCGCGCAGCATCGGAGGCGCTCATGCCCGAGCCCCAGAACCCCGCCCGCGAACCCGTGATCGTCCTCCGCGACGCCACCGCCACGCTCGGGGCACGCCCCGTGCTGCGCGGCGTCGACCTGACCGTGCACCGCGGCGAGGTCGTCGCCCTGCTCGGCGCCAACGGCTCCGGCAAGTCCACCGCCGTCCGCTCCGTCATCGGTCAGGTCCCGCTGACCGGCGGCTCCGTCGACCTCTTCGGCACCCCGCTGCGGCGCTTCCGCGAGTGGGCCCGGGTCGGCTACGTGCCGCAGCGCACCACGGCGGCCGGCGGTGTACCCGCCACGATCCGGGAGGTCGTCTCCGCCGGGCGGCTCTCCCGCACCCGGCTGGGCCTCCCCCGCAAGGCCGACCGCGCCGCCGTCGACCGCGCCATCGAGCTCGTGGGCCTCGCCGACCGTGCCAAGGACTCGGTGGACGCCCTCTCCGGCGGCCAGCACCAGCGCGTGCTGATCGCCCGCGCGCTCGCCGCCGAACCCGAACTCCTGATCATGGACGAGCCGATGGCGGGCGTCGACCTGGCCAGCCAGGAGATCCTCGCCGCCACCCTGCGCGAGCAGGTCGCCGGCGGCGCCACCGTGCTCCTCGTCCTGCACGAGCTGGGGCCGCTGGAGCCCCTGATCGACCGGGCGGTCGTGCTCCGCGACGGCTGCGTCCTGCACGACGGGCCGCCCCCCGAGGCCGTCGGGCAGCACGCCCTGCCCGGCCACGACCACGTACACCCCCACGCGGCTTCCGAGCCCGTCCGGACGGGACTGCTGAGCTGACCATGGAATTCCTCAACCCTCCCTTCATGCAGCGGGCCCTGCTCGCCGCCGTGCTGGTCGGCGTCATCGCGCCCGCCGTCGGCATCTACCTGGTCCAGCGCCGGCAGGCCCTGATGGGCGATGGCATCGGCCACATCGCGATGACCGGCGTCGGCCTCGGCTTCCTGCTCTCCGCCAGCCCGGTCTGGATGGCCACCGCCGTCGCCGTCGCGGGCGCGGTCGTCATGGAGCTGATCCGCTGGTACGGCCGCACCCGCGGCGACATCGCGCTGGCCATGCTCTTCTACGGAGGCATGGCGGGGGGCGTGCTGCTGATCAACCTCTCCGACACCGGCTCGAACGCCAACCTCACCTCGTACCTCTTCGGCTCGCTGTCCACGGTCTCCTCCGAGGACGTCACCGCGATCTCGCTGCTCGCCGCGTTCGTGCTGCTGGTGACGGTGGGGCTGCGGCGGCAGCTGTTCGCCGTCAGCCAGGACGAGGAGTTCGCCCGGGTGACCGGTCTGCCGGTGCGCCTGCTGAACCTGCTGGTCGCGGTCACCGCCGCGGTGACCGTCACGGTCGCGATGCGGGTCGTCGGCCTGCTGCTGGTCAGCGCCCTGATGGTGGTCCCGGTCGCCGCAGCGCAGCAGATCACCCGGTCCTTCAAGGTGACGTTCGTGCTCTCCGTCGTCATCGGCGTCGGCGTCACCCTGTCCGGCACCATCACCTCGTACTACCAGGACGTCCCGCCCGGCGCGACGATCGTGCTGCTGGCCATCGGGGTCTTCGTCGCCCTGACCCTGCTCGCCGCCCCCCTGGCCCGCCGCCGCGCCCGACGCGGTGAGACCGCGGCGGAGCGGTGCACCCTGGAAGTACCGGCGGCCCGCCCGGCACCGGACGACGTCCGCGTCTGACCCCTGGAGCGGTGTGCCGTCGGGGCCGATCAGGCAGCCGCCGACAACACGCCCTCCGCACGGGGCGGGCTGGCACAATGGCCCGACAGATGTACGGGCGACACGAGGAGGCTCCTGTGGCGACGGCGCCGATCAGTGGAACGAACGCGGCTCCGGTACGCGGCCGGTCGACCCGGCAGCGGGCAGCCGTGGCGGCGGCGCTCGACGAAGTGGACGAGTTCCGCAGCGCCCAGGAGCTGCACGACGTCCTCAAGCACCGCGGGGACTCGGTCGGCCTGACGACCGTCTACCGCACCCTGCAGTCCCTCGCCGACGCCGGCGAGGTGGACGTCCTGCGCACCACGGAGGGCGAGTCCGTCTACCGGCGCTGCTCGACCGGCGAGCACCACCACCATCTGGTCTGCCGCGTGTGCGGCAAGGCGGTCGAGGTCGAGGGCCCCGCGGTCGAGCAGTGGGCGGAGACCATCGCCACCCAGCACGGCTTCGTCAACGTGGCGCACACAGTCGAGGTCTTCGGCACCTGCGCGGAGTGCGCGAGCGCTCAGGGCTGAGACCGGGGACGAGCCCGGAGCCCTCTCCCCGGCCGCCGGCTCCGGCGGTCAGACCTTGGTCAGGTGCCGGTCGAAGATCTCGCGCAGATGGTCCACGTCGGCCCGGTCCTGGGCGCCGCGCTTGGCTATCACGGTCAGAGCGGTGGCGTTCTTGTCGTCGCTGAGCATCACGAAGAGATCTGCTGTCTCCAGGTACCTCGGCTGCGCCGGCCACCTGACGACCGTACTGGAGCTTTCCGTGTCGACGCCGACACCGGACTCGTCGACCCGCACCCGGAACTCGCCCTGCCGCGCCACGAGCCGGAACAGTTGGCGGGCCATCAGCCACGGCCTCAGGAGCAGCACAGGGCCGCAAAGCAGCAGCGCCACCAGCGGCGGCACCGGCACGTCGGTGCCCTGCGCCAGCGACAGTGACGTGGCCACGACGGCACAGCCCGTCGTGGCCACCCCCAGAAACCGCTGCCGCCGGCCCGCCGGGCTGACCCGGTCGCGGGCGCGCAGCGCCACCGAGTAGTCCCGCAGCACCGGCCGGTATCTCAGCTCGACCGCTCTGTGCACGGTCCCCTGCTCGCTCATGGCCCCTCCCGAAGTCCGAAGAGGCGTGATCGTACCGGCAGGGGATCGGGCTCAGGCCGTCGGTTCCGTCTTCTCGGCGCCGCCGAACCGCCGGTCGCGCTGGGCGAACTCCAGGCAGGCCCGCCACAGGTCCCGGCGGTCGAAGTCCGGCCACAGCACGTCCTGGAAGACCATCTCGGCGTACGCGCTCTGCCAGATCAGGTAGTTCGAGGTGCGCTGCTCGCCACTGGGGCGCACGAACAGGTCGACGTCCGGCATGTCCGGGTAGTAGATGTACTTCGCGAACGTCTTCTCGTTGACCTTCGACGGATCGAGCCGTCCGGCGGCGACGTCCTGCGCGATGCGCTGCGCGGCGTCCGCGATCTCGGCCCGACCACCGTAGTTGACGCAGAAGTACAGCGTCATCCTGTCGTTGTCCTTGGTCTGCTCCTGGGCGACCTGGAGCTCCTGGACGACGGATTTCCACAGCTTGGGCATGCGGCCCACCCAGCGGATGCGGATGCCCAGCTCGTCCATCTCGTCACGGCGGCGGCGGATGACGTCCCGGTTGAAGTTCATCAGGAACTTCACCTCCTCCGGGGACCGCTTCCAGTTCTCCGTCGAGAAGGCGTACAGCGAGAGGTTCTTGACGCCCATCTCGATGCACCCCTTGAGCACGTCCATGACGACGCCCTCGCCGACCTTGTGCCCCTCGGTGCGCGGCAGGCCCCGCTCCTTGGCCCAGCGGCCGTTCCCGTCCATCACCACGGCGACGTGCTTGGGCACCAGCTCACCGGGGATCTTCGGGGGGACGGCACCGGACGGGTGCGGCTCCGGGGTCTTGTAGTCGCGCCGGCTACGGCCGCCGAGCATCCCGCGTACTGCCATGAGCTTCTCAGTCTCCCTGTGTCACTTTTCCACGTACCGCAGTGAACGCAGCCCGCGCTCCAGATGCCAGTGCAGATAGGCGGACACCAGTCCGCTCCCCTCCCTGACATGACGCGCCTCGCACGCGTCCGCCGTCTCCCAGTCGCCGGTGAGCAGGGCACTCAGCAGGGCGACGGCCTCCGCCGAGGGTACGACGCTGCCGGGCACCCGGCAGTCGGCGCATACGACGCCGCCCGCCGCCACGGAGAAGAAACGGTTCGGTCCGGGCAGTCCGCAGCGGGCGCAGTCGTCGAAGCTGGGGGCGTAGCCGTTGACCGCGAGGGAGCGCAGCAGGAAGGCGTCCAGGATCAGGTGCGGCTCGTGCTCACCCCGGGCCAGCGTGCGCAGTCCGCCCACCAGCAGCAGGTACTGCTGGACCGCGGGTTCCCCCTCGTGGTCGGTGAAGCGCTCGGCGGTCTCCAGCATCGCGGTGCCGGCGGTGTAGCGCCCGTAGTCGGTGACGATCCCGCCACCGTACGGGGCGATCGTCTCGCTCTGGGTGCACAGCGGCAGCCCACGCCCGACCAGCTCGCTGCCGCGCGCGAAGAACTGCACGTCCACGTGGGAGAACGGCTCCAGCCGGGCCCCGAATTTGGACTTGGTACGGCGCACACCGCGCGCGACGGCCCGCACCCGGCCGTGGCCCCGGGTCAGTATCGTGATGATCCGGTCGGCCTCGCCCAGCTTCTGCGTGCGCAGCACCACGCCGTCGTCCCGGAACAAGCTCATGCGTCCATTGTCCGGTACGCCACCGACACCCGGGGCCCGCCCCCGGAGAGCCGGCTCTCCGGGGAGGCCTTCTTCCGTACGGGTGGCCGGGCACCCGTGGGGGCGGGACAGTTCGTCGTGCCAGGGGCCTGTTTCCCGGCTACTGCCCGGGAGGGCGCGGTCGGCCCGTTGTTCCGCGGGAGCGACGGGCGGCCGCAGGTGCGGGATCAGGAGGGCGTACGCGCCGCGGCGTCGAGCAGCCGGGCGGTGTCCTCGGCGCGCAGCCGCAGCGCACCGCCGACCGTGGTCAGCACCTCTCGCTCGGCCGGGCTGTAGGCGCCGTCGGCGAGGGCGATCCGGGCGCCCTGGAGCAGAATCGATTCACGTCCGGCGGGGGCGAGGTGCGGGGCGAGCGGTTCCAGTGCCTCGTGGAGTTCGATCGCGAGGGCCGCGCCGCACGCCTCGGCCGCGGGGTCGAAAGCGGAGCCGTGGCCGATGTCGGCGGACAGGACCTCGACGACGGTAGCGAGCTGTTCGGGCGTGCAGTCGTCGAAACCGGCGCCGCGCACCGTCTCGACCGCGGTCTCCAGGACCGTACGGGAGGTGCTGCCGCCGGCCGCGAGGACGCCGAGGGCCACGGTGTGCACGGCGTCCCTGAGCATCGCGGAGAACCGGGTGGTGGTGGGGTGGTCGAGCGCCTCGCAGTCGAAGTGCTGGTGGCAGGCGGCGCATTCGACGACCGGGCCCGTGGTGCCGCGCCGCAGCAGCGGTACGCCCAGCACGGCGAAGCGGCGGCGGCCGGTGAGGCGGCGGTAGTTGCGGTCGCCACCGCAGCCGGGGCAGAAGAACTCCCCGTCGCCGACGGTGTCCCACAGCGTGCGGATGCCGCAGATACGCAGCTTCATGGCGCGTTGTCCCAGGGCTGACCGCACGTCGCACACCTCCGTAACACTCCGGCAACACTGCCGTGTCGACGTGATGTTAACCACATTCCCGTTGCGCCGTCAGCACCCCGCCTGTCACAACCGGCCGGAGAATGGCCGAACCCCGCCCCCCGGAGGCGGGTGGGCGGGGTTCGCGGCCGTGCGACTTCGGGCCCCTTCGGGCGCCGGGTCAGCGGGTGGCGCGGTTGACGGCCGAGACGACCGCCTTCAGCGAGGCGCGGGTGGTGTTGGCGTCGATGCCGATGCCCCACAGCACCTTTCCGTCGATGGCGCACTCGATGTACGAGGCGGCCTGCGCGCTCGCGCCCTCGCTCATGGTGTGCTCGGTGTAGTCCAGCAGCCGGGCGTCGATGCCGATGGCCTGCAGCGCTTCGAAGAAGGCGGAGATCGGACCGTTGCCGGTTCCGGTCAGCACGGTGTCCGTGCCGTCCACGGTCGCCTCGACGGTGATCGTGTCCTGGCCGTCGGAACCGGTGGTGGTCTGGCCGGAGCGGATCTGTACGCGCCCCCAGGCGTTGTCCGGGTTGGGCAGGTACTCGTCCTGGAAGGTGGTCCAGATCTGCGTCGGCGTGACCTCGCCGCCCTCGGCGTCGGTCTTGGCCTGAATGATCCGGGAGAACTCGATCTGCATCCGGCGCGGCAGGTCCAGCTTGTGGTCGTTCTTCAGGACGTACGCGATTCCGCCCTTGCCGGACTGGGAGTTGACCCGGATGACCGCCTCGTAGGAACGGCCGACGTCCTTCGGGTCGATCGGCAGGTACGGCACCGCCCACTCGATGTCGTCGACCGTCTTGCCCCGGGCGGCCGCGTCGGCCTCCATGGCGTCGAAGCCCTTCTTGATGGCGTCCTGGTGGGAGCCGGAGAAGGCGGTGTAGACCAGGTCGCCCGCGTAGGGGTGGCGCGGGTGGACCTCCATCTGGTTGCAGTACTCGCTGGTGCGGCGGATCTCGTCGATCTGCGAGAAGTCGATCTGCGGGTCGACGCCCTGCGAGAACAGGTTCATGCCCAGCGTGACCAGGTCGACGTTGCCGGTGCGCTCGCCCTGGCCGAACAGGCAGCCCTCGACCCGGTCCGCCCCGGCCATCAGGGCCAGTTCGGCGGCGGCCACGGCGGTGCCGCGGTCGTTGTGCGGGTGGACGGACAGGCAGACGAACTCGCGGCGCGACAGGTTGCGCGACATCCACTCGAACCGGTCCGCGTGCGTGGACGGCGTCGAACGCTCCACGGTGGCGGGCAGGTTGAGGATGATCTCGCGGCCCTCCTCGGGCTGCCAGACGTCACAGACCGCCTCGCAGACCTCCAGGGCGAAGTCCAGCTCGGTGTCGGTGAAGATCTCGGGGCTGTACTGGTAGCCGAAGATCGTCTCGTCGCCCAGGATCTTCTCGGCGTACTCCATGACCAGCCGGGTGCCGTCCACCGCGATCTGCTTGACCTCTTCCCGGGAGCCGCGGAAGACCACGCGGCGGAAGGTGGGGGCGGTCGCGTTGTACAGGTGGACGGTGGCGCGGTGCGCGCCGCGCAGCGACTCGACGGTGCGCTCGATCAGTTCCTCGCGGGCCTGCGTCAGGACGGAGATCGTCACGTCCTCGGGGATCGCGCCCTCTTCGATGATGGAGCGCACGAAGGCGAAGTCGGTCTCGCCGGAGGACGGGAAGCCGACCTCGATCTCCTTGTATCCCATGCGTACGAGCAGGTCGAACATCTCGCGCTTGCGGGCCGGCGACATCGGGTCGATCAGGGCCTGGTTGCCGTCGCGCAGGTCGGTGGAGAGCCAGCGGGGGGCCTTGGTGATCCGCTTCTCGGGCCAGGTGCGGTCGGGGATGTCGACGGCCTCGTAGCGGCCGTACTTGTGGACCGGCATCCCGGACGGCTTCTGCAGCGCCGTGGCGTTGGTGATCGGCGTGGGGCGGCCGACGGCGTGCGAGGCGGGGGTCACTTCGGTCATGGCGTAGGGCTCCTCGGGGTCCTTCTACGGGACGGCCGACTGTGTCACTGCAACACCAGACTCCGCGGGGAGGGGGTCGGCCTACGACTACAGGCCCTCGCCGCGGCAGCTAAGAAGAAGCAGCCCGAAACGCATGATGCGTCGAGACTAGCCGAGGGGCGCCCGAGACGTGGGTGCTGTATCAGTATGCGGGACCGAAGACCTCGGTTACCGGTATCGGACGGCCTAAACACCCAGCAGTGACCAATCACTCCATTTCATCAACCGCGGTTGCAAGCAGTGACATTGCCCTCACTCAGTGCCACAGTCGTGGGTATGCAGCCTCGTTCACCGCAGGGGTTCCACCCCGTCTTCTGCACCATCGTCCCGCCCCACGTCCTCGACAAGCTGTCCCAGTCCGACGACCCCGCCCTCGCGGACCCGGCACGCCGCACCCTGGAGTCCGACGCGGCGCAGCGCACCCGCCGCCGGATGACCGCCGTTCCTCGGCCCACTGTCTCCCCGGAGCCGGACGACGACCGGTCCGCCAAGCCCGACCGCACGCTCTACGACTGCCGCCACGGCACGGACCTGCCGGGCACCAAGGTCCGCGCCGAGGGTGAGGAGCCCACGTCCGACGCCAGCGTCAACCGCGCGTACGCGGGTCTCGGCGCCACCTTCGACCTGCTGCTCACCGCCTACGGCCGGCGTTCCATCGACGGCCGGGGGCTGCCGCTGATCGGTTCCGTCCACTACGACGAGAAGTACAACAACGCCTTCTTCGACGGCGAACAGATGGTCTTCGGCGACGGGGACGGCGAGATCTTCCTCGACTTCACCGTCGCCATCGACGTGATCGCCCACGAACTGGCCCACGGGCTCACGCAGTACACGGCCAACCTGAGCTACTACGGCCAGTCCGGCGCGCTCAACGAATCGGTCTCGGACGTCATCGGCTCCCTCGTGAAGCAGTACTCGCTCGGTCAGACCGCCGAGCAGGCCGACTGGCTGATCGGCGAAGGGCTGCTCGCGCCCCGCGTCCAGGGCGTGGCGCTGCGCTCGATGAAGGCGCCCGGCACGGCGTACGACGACGACGTGCTCGGCAAGGACCCGCAGCCGGCCTCCATGGACGACTACATCCACACCAGCGACGACAACGGCGGGGTGCACCTCAACTCCGGCATCCCCAACCGCGCGTTCTACCTCCTGGCGACCGCACTCGGCGGCAGTTCCTGGGAACGGGCGGGCCAGCTCTGGTTCGATGTGCTCACAGGTGGTGAACTGGCGGTGGACGCGGACTTCGCGGACTTCGCCCGGCTGACCGTGGCGGCGGCGCGCAGCCGCTTCGGAGAGGGCGACGAGGTCGAGGCCGTCCTCAAGGCCTGGTCGGAGGTGGGCGTCCCGACCGACTAGGCATCCCGGCCGACTGGGCGCCCCGGCCGACTGGGCGCCCCGACCGTTCGGGCACCCAGCGACCGGCCCGTCCGCCGTGGAAGGACACCGCATGCGGATTCAGGTGAGCAGGACCGGCGGCTTCGCCGGTATCGCGCGCCACCGCGAGATCGACACCTCCGGACGGGCCGACGCCCAGGAGTGGGAGGCCCTGGCGGGCTCGGCCCTCGCCGACGGCCAGGCCGCCGCGCCCGGAGGCGTGCCGGACGGCTTCAGCTACCGGATAACGGTCGACGGCCGCACCGTGCACTGCGCGGACCCCCGCCTGACCGACGCCCAGCGCACCCTGGTCTCACGCGTCCTGAAGGAGGGCGTGTGAGACGGGGCCCGCGCCGAAGCGCCGGAAGCGGCCGGAACGCCTGAAGCGGCCGTTCGGAACCCCAGTCCGCGCAGCGGCACCGGGGCGCACCCCGGTGCGCCCCGCGGCGCCTCGCACCCGGCGGCGTCAGAGGGCCCCAGAGTGCCTCAGCGGCTTCGCGCAGCCGCGCCGGTCCCCGGCCGCCGCCTCGTGGCGCCGCTCAGAACCCCAGCTTGCGCAGCTGCTTCGGGTCGCGTTGCCAGTCCTTGGCGACCTTGACGTGCAGGTCGAGGAAGACGGGCGTGCCGAGCAGGGCCTCGATGTGCTTGCGGGACTTCGTACCGACGTCCTTCAGCCGCTTGCCCTTCGGGCCGATGATGATGCCCTTCTGACTGGGGCGCTCGATGTAGACGTTGGCATGGATGTCCAGCAGGGGCTTGTCCGCCGGCCGGTCCTCGCGCGGCAGCATCTCCTCGACGACGACCGCGATCGAGTGCGGCAGCTCGTCGCGTACGCCTTCGAGCGCGGCCTCGCGGATCAGCTCCGCGACCATGACCATCTCCGGCTCGTCGGTGAGGTCGCCCTCGGGGTAGAGCGGCGGGCCCTCCGGGAGGAGAGGGGCGATCAGGTCGGCCAGCAGGTCGACCTGCTGGTCCTTGACGGCCGAGACCGGGATGATCTCCGCCCACTCGAAGCCGAGCTCCTCGCCGAGCCGGGAGACGGCCAGCAGCTGTTCGGCGAGCTGCTTGGAGTCGACCAGGTCGGTCTTGGTGATGATCGCGATCTTGGGCGTCTTCTTGATGCCCGCGAGTTCCTTGACGATGTACTTGTCGCCCGGGCCGAGCTTCTGGTCGGCGGGCAGGCAGAAGCCGATGACGTCGACCTCGGCCCAGGTGGTGCGCACCACGTCGTTGAGCCGCTCGCCCAGGAGGGTGCGCGGCTTGTGGAGCCCGGGGGTGTCGACCAGGATCAGCTGGGCGTCCGGCCGGTGCACGATGCCGCGCACGGTGTGCCGCGTCGTCTGCGGCCGGTTGGAGGTGATGGCCACCTTCCGCCCGACCAGAGCGTTCGTCAGGGTGGACTTGCCCGCGTTGGGACGTCCCACGAAGCAGGCGAAACCGGCCCGGTGGGGGGCGGTGCTCTCGGCCTGCCGCGCAGCGGCTTCAGGGTTAGGTCGAACGCTCATGGCGCCCATTGTCCCCGATCCCGGGGGCCGCGGGGCACCGAGGCGCCCCCCACGGCCTCCGGCCCCCCTCCGGGCGGCCCCACGACGCCCCCACGCCGGGGCCCGCGCACGGGCGCGGCGCCGCGGGTGCGGCAGGCGCGGGGGCCCGTACGTGCGAAGGTCAGCCGGCCGTGACGCTGAGCCGCAGCCGGCCGTCCGGCCCGGCGAGCAGCACCGGCGTGCCGGCCCCGCCCAGGTCCCGTACGGCGGCCCGGTCCTCGTCCGAGGGGGTGTCGGCCTCGGAGACGATCGCGGCGGCCTCCAGGGACTTGGCCCCGCTGGCCACCGCCATCGCCACGGCCGTCCGCAGCGCGCTGAGCTTCAGCGAGTCCAGCTCCACGGTCCCCGCCACATACGTGCGGCCGGTCTCGTCCCGGACGGCCGCGCCCTCCGGCACACCGTTGCGGGCGCGGGCGCTGCGCGCCAGGGTGACGATCTTGCGGTCCTCGGCGCCGAGGTCGGTGCTCTCAGTCATGTGCCGAGCATACGAAGGCCGGCGCGGGCCCGGGCAGGCGGGAGCCCGCACCCATGCCCCTCAGGGCCGGTCCAGCCGCAGCCGCTCCGCCTTCGGGAGGCCGGCCACCACCAGGTCGTAGCTGTCCTCGATCAGCTCGCGCAGCTTCGCGTCGGGCAGCCCGGAGACGGTGACGGTGTTCCAGTGCCGCTTGTTCATGTGCCAGCCGGGCACCACCGCCTCGTACTCCTCGCGCAGCCGCACCGCCTCGTCGGGGTCGCACTTGAGGTTCACCGTCAGCGGCCGGGCGTCCAGCGCGCTCAGCGCGAACATCTTGCCGAGCACCTTGAAGACGGACGCCTCCGGTCCGAACGGGAACTCCTCCACGCTCGCGTTGAAGCCCAGGCAGAACGCCCTCAGTTGTTGCGGTGTCATTCCGGCGTCTCCTCCTCCTCGGGAGCCACCGGCTCCACCAGCACCGTGACGATCTTGTTCCGCCGGCCCGCCGGGGACTCCGCGGTCAGCCGCAGCCGCCGCTTGTCGGGCAGTTCGACCTCCGAGGACGCGCCGGCGATCGGGACCCGGCCCAGCGCCTTCGCGAGGAGTCCGCCGACCGTCTCCACGTCCTCGTCGTCGTACTCGTCGAGGCCGAACAGCTCGCCGAGGTCGCCGATGTCGAGCCGGGCGGTCACCCGGAAGCAGCCGTCCTCCAGCTCCTGGACGGGTGGGAGCTCGCGGTCGTACTCGTCGGTGATCTCGCCGACGATCTCCTCCAGGATGTCCTCGATGGTGACGATGCCCGCCGTGCCGCCGTACTCGTCGATGACGACGGCGACGTGGCTGCGTTCCTGCTGCATCTCGCGCAGCAGGTCGCCGGCGTTCTTCGTGTCGGGCACGAACGCCGCCGGGCGCATCGCCGTGGAGACCGGATCGGCCTCCGACTCCCGGTTGATGTGCGTCTTGCGGACCAGGTCCTTCAGATAGACGATCCCGACGATGTCGTCCTCGTTCTCGCCGGTGACCGGAATCCGCGAGAAACCGGAGCGGAGGGCGAGGGTGAGCGCCTGACGGATCGTCTTGTAGCGCTCGATGCAGACGAGGTCCGTGCGCGGGACCATCACCTCGCGCACGAGCGTGTCACCGAGCTCGAAGACGGAGTGCACCATGCGGCGTTCCTCGTCCTCGATCAGCGACTCCTGCTCGGCGAGGTCCACCATGGCCCGCAGCTCGGCCTCGCTGGCGAAGGGGCCCTTGCGGAACCCCTTGCCGGGGGTCAGCGCGTTGCCGATGAGAATCAGCAGCTGCGGGACGGGCCCCATGATCCGGGCCAGCGGCAGCAGCACGTACGCCGAGGCGGTGGCCGTGTTCAGCGGGTGCTGGCGGCCGATGGTGCGCGGCGAGACGCCGATCGCCACGTAGGAGACGAGGACCATCACGCCGATGGCGACGGCCAGCGCCTCCCAGGTCTCCGGGAACTCCTTCAGGCACGCGTAGGTGACGAGCACCCCGGCGGCCATCTCGCAGGCGACCCGTACCAGCAGGGCGACGTTGAGATAGCGCGTCGGATCGGCCGCGACCTGTTCCAGCTTGCCGCTGCCGCGCCGGCCCGAGCGGACCGCTTCGGCGGCCCGGAAGCTCGACGTGCGGGCGATCCCGGCCTCGGCGCAGGCCGCGAGCCAGCCGAGGACGACCAGCAGGACGACGCCGAAGACCAGGGGCAGGCTCACGAGACGGTCGGGGCGGGGGACGGGCCGGTCAGCCCGCGTTCACCGCGCCAGCCGTCCACGATGGCCGCCTGGAGACCGAACATCTCGGCCTTCTCGTCCGGCTCCTCGTGGTCGTAGCCCAGCAGGTGCAGCACTCCGTGGACGGTGAGGAGCTGGAGCTCCTCGTCCATGGAGTGCTGCGTCTCGGCTTCCTCGCCCTGCTTCTTGGCGACCTCGGGGCAGAGCACGATGTCGCCGAGGAGTCCCTGCGGGGGTTCCTCGTCGTCCTTGGCCGGCGGACGCAGCTCGTCCATCGGGAAGGACATGACATCGGTCGGGCCCGGCAGGTCCATCCACTGGATGTGCAGCTGCTCCATGGCGGCGCCGTCCACCACGATCACCGAGAGTTCGGAGAGGGGGTGGATCCGCATGCGCGCGAGAGCGTAGCGGGCGATGTCGAGGATCGCCTGCTCGTCGACCTCGGTTCCGGACTCGTTGTTGACGTCGATCGACATGGTGCGCTGCTACTGCTTCCCGTTGTGGCGGCCGCGGCCCCGGGGACCGCCGCCGTCCTGCTCGCCCTTGCTGTTGTCGTACTTCTCGTACGCGTCGACGATACGGCCGACCAGCTTGTGCCGGACGACATCCTGGGAGGTGAGCCGGGAGAAGTGCACGTCGTCGATACCGTCCAGGATCTCCTGCACCTGGCGCAGACCGCTCCTGGTCCCCGTCGGCAGGTCGACCTGGGTGGTGTCACCGGTGACGACGATCTTGGAGTCGAACCCGAGCCGGGTCAGGAACATCTTCATCTGCTCGGCGCTGGTGTTCTGCGCCTCGTCCAGGATGATGAAGGCGTCGTTGAGGGTGTTGTGCGTCAGCAGGTAGTCCTGGGTGACGTACAGCGAGTCCTCGGCTGCGACCTGGATACACACGGCTTCCTCGCGACCCGCCGGTTCGATACTGTCGATGAAACGCATCGGCCGTCCGCCGCCACCGGCGGCCCGGTACTTCTCGGCCTTGCGGGCGAGGCGGAAGGGCTCGATGCCGTCCGGAAGACGAATATCGACCACGTGGGCGTCGTAACGGTGATGGACCTCGCGCCCCCGCGCGAGTCCCGGCGCACGCCCTTCGGCAGCCCGTCGGCGTGTGTACGCGACTCCCCCCAGCGACTGCACCAGTGCGATGACGTCGTCACGCAGCATGATCGAAGCCGTCGTGTACTGGACACGGCACGTGCGGTCCGCCTGGGTGACCGGGCCCCCGTCCGCGTCGAGCAGTCCTTGAAGGACGGCGAGACGGACGTCGGCGGAGTTGAAAAGGTACGCGTCCGGAACGAACTTGGAGTGGGAACGCGTGCCCACCAGGTCCAGTTCACGCAGCGCGCGAGTGACCGGGTTCTCCAGCGTCACCACGTCGCCCGGAGCCTTCGCTCGGTTCAGGACATAGTCCGGCCCGCCCTTGTGGCGTACCGAAACGCCTGGCAGCGAGCTTTCCAGGGCCTCGGCCAGTTCAGGATCCTCGGTGGCGAACGACGGGGTCGTTGACCCGGTCAGGCAACCGTCGCCCAACAGCAGCCCCAACGCGTACGGCTCCATCGGAACCTCGCGCTCGGGAAAGCTGACCGGTGCGGTGAGCATCGGCAGTTCGTAGCGGCGCGCATGCGCCGCGCGAAGGTTGCCGATCATCTCCTTGGTCTCCAGGACTCGCCACGGCTTGTCCCGGCGCTTGTCCGACGCGGTACGGACCGTCCACAGGTGCTCACCGCAGCACAGGGTCCAGGAGCCGTCCTGGGCACTGACGCGATAGATGTCCTTCTCGCCCTGGGGGTAGATGCCGAGGACGGGGGTCGGCTCGCCGTTCGATCCGATGACGAGGTCGCCCACCTCCAGAGTGCCGATGGGACGCCAGCCGTCCGGAGTCAGGACATTCGTGAAGGTCGGCTGCGCGCGTCCGCGCATGTACGCCAGCGGCGCGACCTCGATCGTGCCCGCTGCCATCAGGCGCGGGATCGAGTCCGGGTCGAGCATGTCATGCAGGGCGTCGTAGAGCGGGCGCAGGTACGGGTCGATCTTGTCGAAGAGCGTGCCGGGGAGGAAGCCGAGGCGCTCGCCCGCCTCGACGGCCGGGCGGGTCAGGATGATCCGGCTGACCTGCTTGGACTGCAGGGCCTGGACCGCCTTGGCCATGGCGAGGTAGGTCTTGCCCGTACCGGCGGGGCCGATGCCGAAGACGATCGTGTGCTTGTCGATGGCGTCGACGTACCGCTTCTGGTTGAGCGTCTTGGGGCGGATGGTGCGGCCCCGGCTGGAGAGGATGTTCTGGGTGAGCACCTCGGCCGGGGTCTCGGTACCGTCGGCCTGGCCGTTGTCACTGGCCTTGAGCATCGCGATCGACCGTTCCACAGCGTCCTCCGTCATCGGCTGCCCGGTGCGGAGCACCAGCACCATCTCGTCGAACAGGCGCTGGATCAGGGCGATGTCCGCCGTGTTGCCCGTCGCGCTTATGTCATTGCCCCGGACGTGGATGTCGGCCGCCGGGAACGCCGCTTCGATCACGCGCAGCAGCGAGTCGCCCGCTCCCAGGAGCATCACCATCGGGTGAGCGGCCGGGATGCTGATGTGGGCACGCGCCTGCGGCTGTGTGGGTGACTGAGTCATGGGCCGGCCCTCGGGCCTGCGCATACCTCCCGTTGCAGGGTTCTCGCTGCTCGAAAACCTCTTCTGACCCAAGCCTACGACTCTGCGCCGACAACACCAGGGGTTTTGCCGGGCGGTGGCCGGCGGGAGGTCACGGGCGGAAGCCGAGCGTGGGAACGGCCCGGCGCAGCGGCCAGGGGCGGGCGGCGGCCGGCAGCAGGTCGTCGAGGAAGGCGTAGCGCCGGAGCGCGGCCGGATCCTGGCCGGTGCAGGTGCGCACCCGCTGCCACCAGGCGGCGATCTCCGCCCAGCCGGGGGCCGAGAGGGAGCCGCCGAACTCCTGGACCGAGAGGGCGGCGGTCAGCCCGGCGAAGGCGAGGCGGTCGGCGAGGGGCCAGCCGGCCAGGGTGCCGGTGACGAAGCCGGCCACGAAGACGTCGCCCGCCCCGGTGGGGTCAAGGGCCTCGACTTCGATGGCCGGGACCTCGGCGGCGGTGGAGGTGGCCGCGTCGACCGCGTAGGCGCCCTCGGAACCGAGGGTGACGACGGCCAGCGGTACCCGTGCGGCGAGGGCGTGCGCGGCGGCCCGGGGGCAGTCGGTACGGGTGTAGCGCATCGCCTCCTCGGCATTGGGCAGGAAGGCGTGGCAGTGCTCCAGCCCGCTCAGGGCGTCCAGGTCCCAGCGCCCGGTCTCGTCCCAGCCGACGTCCCCGAAGATCAGGGCCCCCCGGCGGGCGGCCTCGGCGACCCAGGGCTCGGTGCGGCCGGGGACGAGCGAGGTGACGGCGGCCCGGGCCCTGGGCGGGCAGCGGGGGAAGGCGGGGACCTCGGGCGAGGCGGTGGCGGGGAGCGCAGGGGCCTCGTGGCCGTGCGAGACCATCGTCCGCTCGCCCTCGTAGGCCATCGAGACGGTCACCGGGGAATGCCAGCCGCGCACGGTGTGCGACCTGGACAGGTCGATGCCTTCGCCCTGCGCGAGCGCGTCCCAGCAGTACTCGCCGTAGTGGTCGTCACCGAACGCGGCGGCCAGGGAGGTACGCAGGCCGAGGCGGGCCAGCGCGGTGGCCATGTTGGCGACGCCGCCGGGGCTGGAACCCATGCCGCGGGCCCAGGACTCGGTGCCGCGTACAGGGGCGCTGTCCAGGCCGGTGAAGATGATGTCGAGGAAGACCGTGCCGGTGAGGAAGACGTCGCAGTCGGGGTCCTGCGGAGCGCGCAGCCCGTCCAGCGGGTCGATGTCTGGGATCTCAGCGCTCACCTTGCACTCCCCGGTCGTGGCGGTTGCGGCCAGTGTGCCCGATTCCCGGTCGCATGGGACGGGTGCGCGCCGCGCGTGTGTTCACTGGCACTGACCTGCATAAACATCCGCAGATACCCACCCGCGAACCACCTAAACTCAAAAGTGATCCGGATCACAGTAGCCCGGCTTTCGGTGGGCCGGGGGCGCTTGATACAAATTGGCCCGCGAGCACCGTTGGGACGTACCCGGCGGAAGCGCCGATCTCCTCGTATCCCGGCACCACCCTTCTTCGCATCACCCTTCGGGCATCGCCCTCTTCGCACCACCCCTTCGCCTCACCCCTCCCTGCCTTCCGCCTCCTCTGGCATGTCTTCAGGAACGCCCATGTCCTCGCGCCCTCGCGCCGCGTGGCCCCTGGTCGCCGTGTTCACCGCCGGTTACCTCGCCGCCTATCTCCTCCCCACCATCGTGGGACGGCTCTCCGTCTACCTCGGCCTCAGCACGGCCCAGGCCGGGCTGGTCGGCAGCGCGCTGCTGCTGAGTTCGGCCTCCGCCGGCTTCTCCCTGGCCGGGCGCGTGGAAACGTACGGGCCGCGCAGACCGGCACGCGTGGGACTGGTCCTGTGCGTGGTGGGGTACGGCTGCGCGACGCTGGCCGGGTCCGTACCGCTGGTGGTCGCCGGCGCGGTGGTCGGCGGCTTCGGTTCCGGTACGGCGACCGCCGTCGCGGCGGCGGGCATCGCCGCCCAGCGCGACCCGCACCGCACCTCGTCCCTGGGTCTGCTGAGCGTCTCGGCGACCGCGGGCGCCCTGTACCTGACGATCCCGCACCTGGGCGGCGGCCACCGGCTGCCGTTCGCCTCGATCGCCCTGGTCGCGCTGCTGGTCTGGCCGGCCACCTCCCGGCTCGGCGGCTCGGCTGCGGCCGGTGCGGCGGCCGTCCCCGCGGCGGGCCGGCTGCCGCACCGGCGCTCCGGCCTGGTGCTCGCGGGCGGCATGCTCGTCTGGTCGATGGCGCAGAACGCGCTGTGGGGCGTCAGCAGCCGGATCGGTGTGGAGCAGGTCGGGCTGTCCGAGGTGACCATCGGCGCCGTGTTCGCCGCCGCGCTCGGCGCCGGGCTGCTCGGCGTGATGGGCGCCGGGATGCTCGGCTCCAAGCTCGGCCGGGCTGTCCCGATCGGCGTGGGCACCGCGGTCATCGCGGGAAGCATCGTGCTCAGCTCGTCCGCCGGGAGCCTCGGCTCCTTCGCGTCCGGCGAGATCCTGTGGAACACCGTCTACCCGGTGGTCCTGTCGTATCTGATCGGCCTGGCCGCATCCCTCGACGTACGCGGCCGCTGGGCGGTCCTCGCGGGTTCCGCCTCGTCCGTCGGCGTGGCCTGCGGCCCGGTGCTCGGCAGCGTGCTGTCGGAGGAGGCCGGCTACCCGGGAATGGGCCTGATCCTGGGCGTGGCGACCCTGCTGGTCGCGCTCCCGGTGACAGCCGTCGCCCTGCACACCGGCGGCCGTCCGCTGGTGCCCGGTTCGGTACGCCGCCGGGGCGGTGCGCCGGCGGCCCTGCTGGCGGTCACCACGGGCGCGGTGCCCGGCGCCGTGCCCAAGGTGGGCGCGCCCGAGCAGGCCGTCACGGAGATCAGCATCCCGGCCCTGCGCCGCAGGCGCCTCGGCAGGAACGCGTTCCGCACGGCCGGTCCGGAGGGCGGTCAGTCGAACGCGTACGCCTCGACCTCGGACAGGTAGCGCGCCCTGCGCTCCTCGTCGTGGTCGAGGAAGGCCGCCCGGAAGGAGTTGCGGGCCAGCGTGCGCAGCTGCTCGCGGTCCAGGCCGAGGGCCTCGTGGACGGCGTGGAAGGTGTCGCCGACGTACCCGCCGAAGTAGGCGGGGTCGTCGGAGTTGACCGTGCAGAGCAGCCCGGCGTCCAGCATCGCCGGCAGCGGGTGCTGCTCCAGGGTGTCGACCGCGCGCAACCGTACGTTGGACAGCGGGCACAGGGTGAGCGGTACGCGCTCCGCGACCAGCCGCTTCACCAGGTCGGGGTCCTCCATGCAGCGCAGTCCGTGGTCGATCCGTTCCACGCCCAGCACGTCGAGCGCCTCGCGGATGTAGGAGGGCGGCCCCTCCTCCCCCGCGTGGGCGACCTTGCGCAGCCCGAGGGCCCCGGCCCGTTCGTACACCTCGCGGAACTTCACCGGCGGGTGGCCGACCTCGGCGGAGTCCAGACCGACGGCGCTGATGCGGTGCAGGTGCGGCCGGGCCGCCTCCAGGGTCTCCAGCGCCGATTCGGCGGACTGGTCCCGCAGGAAGCACATGATCAGCTGGGTGGAGATGCCGTGCTCCTCCTCGCTGCGCTCCAGCGCCCGGCCGAGCCCCTCGACGACGGTGCCGATGGGCACGCCGCGCGCGGTGTGGGCCTGCGGGTCGAAGAAGATCTCGGCGTGCCGCACGCCCTGGGCGGCGGCGCGGGTGAGGTAGGCGTCGGCGAGTTCGGTGAAGTCGTCCTCGGTCCGCAGCACCGTCATCAGCGCGTAGTACAGGTCCAGGAAGCTCTGCAGGTCCTCGAAGAGGTACGCGGTGCGCAGGGCCTCGCTGTCCGCGTACGGCAGGGTCACGCCGTTGCGCGCGGCGAGCGCGAAGGCCAGTTCCGGTTCGAGGGTCCCCTCGATGTGGAGGTGGAGTTCCGCTTTGGGGAGGTGCACGGTGTTTCTCTCTCACGCAGGTGGTGCCGTGGGTGGTGCTACGGGTGCCGGCTCGGGACCGGTACGCGCATCAGGTCCTGGGCGACGGTCAGCTCGCCCTCGTAGCCGGCCGCCCTGGCCTCGGCCTCGAAGGCCTCGGGCTCCGGGTAGCGCTGGGAGAAGTGCGTGAGGACGAGATGCCGCACGCCCGCCTCCCGGGCGACCCGGGCCGCCTGGGCCGCGGTCAGGTGGCCGTGGTCCGCGGCCAGCTTCCGGTCCTCGTCGAGAAAGGTCGACTCGATGACCAGCAGGTCGCACCCCTCGGCGAGGGCGTGCACGCCGTCGCAGAGCCTGGTGTCCATGATGAACGCGAACCGCTGTCCGCGCCTGTGCTCGGAGACGTCGGCGAGCGTGACACCGCCGAGGGCGCCCTCGCGCTGGAGGCGCCCCACGTCCGGCCCCTCGATGCCGTGCTCGGCGAGCTTCGCGGGCAGCATGCGGCGCCCGTCGGGCTCGGTGAGCCGGTAGCCGTAGGACTCGACGGGGTGCGAGAGCCGGTGGCTGGCGAGGGTGTACGCGGCGGTGGCGGCCAGCGGCCCGTCGGCGGTGACCGGGGCCTCGGTCAGCTCCACGGACTCACGGTAGGCGGTGGCGTACCGCAGCCGGTCGAAGAAGCGCTGCCCGCTCGCCGGGTAGTGGGCGGTCACCGGGTGCGGGACCTGGTCGAGGTTGATCCGCTGGATCACCCCGGCCAGGCCCAGCGAGTGGTCGCCGTGGAAGTGCGTGACGCAGATCCGGTTGATGTCGTGCGCGGCGACACCGGCCCGCAGCATCTGGCGCTGGGTGCCCTCACCGGGGTCGAAGAGGATGCCCTCGCCGTCCCAGCGCAGCAGATAGCCGTTGTGGTTGCGGTGCCGCGTCGGGACCTGGCTGGCGGTCCCGAGCACGACGAGTTCACGTGCGGACATTATCCGGGCGGCCATTCCAGGCCCCGGCCGCCCAGCACGTGCGCGTGCGCGTGGAAGACGGTCTGGCCGGCTCCTGCCCCGGTGTTGAACACGATCCGGTACCCGGTCCGGTCGATCTTCTCGTCGGCGGCGACGTTGCCCGCTTCGCACAGCACGTCGGCGAGCACCTGCGGTTCGGCGGCGCCGAGCGAGGCGGCGTCGGGGTGGTGCAGGCGCGGGATGACGAGTACGTGGGTGGGGGCCTGGGGATTGATGTCGCGGAAGGCGACGGTGGTGTCGGTCTCGCGGACGATGGTGGCCGGGATCTCGCCCGAGACGATCTTGCAGAACAGGCAGTCGGGTTGCGGTTCTCCGGCCATTTGCTCGCGCGCTCCTTGGGTCTCGGTGACGATTCGCTGCCGGTCAGCCTATCCGGGCGGGCCCGGCGGCCGACGCCTTTTCGGGGGCGCCGCCCTCCGCCGCTCAAGGAGCAGGGCCCGGGGGCAGGGCCCCGGTTTCGGTAAGGGGCGGGGCGGGAACAGGCACGCCGCAGGCGCCCCGCCCCCGCCCCCTCACCTCACTGCCCCGGCAACTCCGGCGCCACCTTCGCCGGCACCCGCTCCAGCGCGTCCAGCGCCACCCGCACCGCCTCGTCCAGCTGCGGGTCACGCCCCTCGGCGTGGTCCCGCGGCGTCATCACGACCTCCACATCCGGGTCGACGCCGTGGTTCTCGACGCCCCACCCGTACCCCTCCAGCCAGAACGCGTACTTCGGCTGGGTGACCAGCGTGCCGTCGACCAGCCGGTAGCGGCTGTCGATGCCGACCACTCCGCCCCAGGTGCGCACGCCGACCACGGGGCCGATCTTCAGCGCCTTGATCGCCGCGTTCACGATGTCGCCGTCCGAGCCGGAGAACTCGTTCGCGACGGCCACTATCGGCCCGCGCGGGGCGTCGCCCGGATAGCTGTAGGGCCGCATGCCGCGCGGCAGGTCCCAGCCGACGATGCGGCGGGCCAGCTTCTCCACGACGAGCTGCGAGGTGTGGCCGCCCCGGTTCTCCCGGACGTCCACGACCAGGCCCTCGCGCGCGATCTCGGTGCGCAGGTCGCGGTGGATCTGGGCCCAGCCGGCGCCGACCATGTCGGGGACGTGGAGGTAGCCGAGGCGCCCGCCGGACCGCTCGTGCACGTACGCCCGCCGGTCGGCGACCCACGCGTGGTAGCGCAGGGCCTCCTCGTCGGCGACGGGTACGACGACGACATGGCGCGGATCGCCGCCGTCGGCCGGGGCGACGGTCAGCTCGACGGGCTTGCCGGCCGAGCCAGTGAGCAGCGGCGCGGGCCCGGTGAGCGGGTCGACGGGGTGGCCGTCGACGGCCAGGATCGCGTCCCCGGCCCGGACGGCGACGCCCGGCGCGGCGAGCGGCGAGCGGGCGGCCGGGTCCGAGGTCTCGGAGGGCAGCACCCGGTCGATGCGCCAGCTGCCGTCCTCCGCACGGGAGAGGTCCGCCCCGAGCAGCCCCTGCCGGGCCGCCTCGTCGCGCCACCCGCCGGGCGGGGTCACGTAGGCGTGCGAGGTGCCCAGCTCGCCCTGGACCTCCCAGAGCAGGTCCATGAGGTCGTCGTGGGTCGCGACGCGCTCCAGCACCGGCCGGTAGCGGTCCAGGACCCCGTCCCAGTCGACGCCGCCCATGTCGGGGCGCCAGAAGTTGTCCCGCATGAGGCGGCCGGTCTCGTCGTACATCTGACGCCACTCGGCGGCCGGGTCGAGGGTGCGGCGGATGCGGGAGAGGTCGACGGTCACGGCGTCGTCGTGGTCGTCGTCGCCCGCGGGCACCCGGCTGTCGGAGGGGACGACGGACAGCTTGCCGTGGCTGACGATCGCCAGCCGCTTCCCGTCCCCGCTGACCGCGAAACGGCTGACGTCCGAGGACAGCTCCTCGCAGCGCAGCTTCTCCAGGTCGTACCGCTCCAGGACGGTCTCCGGGCGGCGCGCGTCCGGGCCGGCCCCGCTGGTGCCGAGCACTCCGGTGAGCGGGTGGCGCAGCCAGAGCAGCCCGTCCCGCGCGGCACGGAGCGAGGAGTAGACGGCGGCCTCGACGGGAAGGGGCACGATCCGGTCGGCGAGGCCGTCCAGGTCGATGCGGGTGATGGGGAGGGCGGTGGGGTTGTCCTCGCCGTCGCCGCCCTTCTCCTTCTCCGCGGGCCGGCCGTGCAGCTGCGGGCCGAACGGGGAAGGGGTGGTCGCCGCGAGCGTCAGCAGGTGCGGCCGGCAGGAGCCGACGAACGCCATGTCGAAGACGTGCGCGTCGTAAATGGGGTCGAAGGCGCGCTCGGAGAGGAAGGCCAGGTGCTTTCCGTCGGCGGTGAAGGCGGGCGCGAAGTCCCGGAACCGCAGCGGGGTGGCCTCGGAGACCGACAGATCGGCGATGTGGGCCAGCTTGAGCTGGCTGAGCGGCTCGGGGCCGGGGTGCGACCAGGCGAGCCAGGCGGAGTCGGGCGACCAGGCGAGGCCGGAGGCGTCGCCGTTCTCGCTGCGGTCCACCTCGTGGATCTCGCCGCTCTCCCGCTCGACGATCAGTACGCGGCCGTCGTGCGCGGCGACCGCGAACCGGCTGCCGTCGGGGGCCGGGGCGAGGTCGAGGACACGGCCGATCCGGCCGGCCGCCAGGCGGCGGGGCACGGCGCCGGGGGCGGTGCCGGTGGCGGGGGCGATCTCCAGCGCGTCGTCGCCCTCGGCGTCGGTGACCCAGACGACGTGCTGGTCGCCGTCGGCCTGGAAGGTGCGCGGCAGCCTGGCCCGTACGCCGGGTTCGGCGGCGAGCACGCGGGCCGGGCCCTCGCGGTGGGTGACCCAGTGGACCGCGCCCCGCGAGCAGACGGCGCTGCCCCGGCCGGTGCGGTCGGGCGACGCGCTGGTCAGGTGGCTGTCGGCGTGCAGCGGATAGGGCTGGAGGTCGGCGCGCTGGCCACCGAGCCGGATCTCGACGTGGCGGGGCTCCTCGCTCTCCAGGCTGTCCAGGAGCCGGAGTTCGCCGGCGGAGGCGTAGACGACCCTGGTCCCGTCGGTGGTGGCGTGACGGGCGTAGAAGCCGTCGACGGGGGTGTGCCGGCGCAGGTCGGCACCGTCGGGCAGCGAGGAGTAGAGGGCGCCGACGCCCTCGTGGTCGGAGAGGAACGCGATGCGCTCCCCCACCCACATCGGGCACTCGAGGTTGCCGTCGAGCTCCTCGTGGACCCGGACGAACTCCAGCGGGTCGTCCTCGGCCGCGATCCAGAGCTTGCCGGCCGTGCCGCCCCGGTAGCGCTTCCAGGTGGCGGCCTCGCGGCCCATGGTGGCCGAGAGCAGCAGGACCCGTCCGCCGGGCCCGTACGCGAGGGAGCCGACGGGGCCGTACGGGAGGGTCCGCGCGGGACCGCCGTCGACCGGGACGGCCCGTGCCCAGCTGCGTCGCAGGGAGACCTGGCCCTGGGTGCTGGTGACCAGTACGTCCCCTTCGGGGGTCCAGCCGTGCACGGCGGTGCGGGCGGCTCCCCAGTGGGTGAGCCGCCGCGAGGGCCCGCCGTCGGCGGGGGCGATGTGCACCTCGGGCGCCCCGTCACGGGTGGACGTCCAGGCGACGAGGGTGCCGTCGGGAGATATGCGTGGCTGGGTGACGGGACGGTTGTCTGCGCTGACCCGCCACGCCCGGCCGCCGTCGAGCGGGGCGAGCCAGACGTCGTCCTCGGCGGTGAAGGCGATCAAGTCACCCTGGACATGGGGATACCGGAGGTAGGAAGGCTGTGTCACACGATCACCCTAGGCCGCGGACGTGCCCAGGGCGACGGGGTTGGCCGGAGTACGTCCCACGGCGGCACCGGTGGCGCGGGTATGCCTCCGGGACATGCGGGCCGGGGTGCCCGTCAACGGCCCCTGCCGCTCACCTACTTGCCGGGGTAGGCGGTGACCGTGACCGTCACGGTGGCCGTCGGACCGTCGTGCCGGCCCGGGGGCCCGGGGGGCGGCGCCGTCGTGGCCGGGGCGCTGCAGTCGCCGAGCAGGGTGGCCCGGAAGACGGCGCGCCCGCCGGTCTTCGCGGTCATGTCACCGCGTACGCACCGCCCTTCGACCGCCTGCGTCACCCGGCCGCCGAGCGTGATCTCCCGGCCGTCCTTCGTCATGCCGTCGCAGTCGACGTCGGCGACGCGGCGAGCGGGGGCGGTGGACGCTCCGGAGCGGGCGGGTGACGCTTTCGCGCCTTCCCCGCCGAGTGAGGCCGTGCAGGTCAGCCAGCGCACCTGGACGCCTTCGTGCTCCAGCGCGCGGGTGGCGGTCCGGTCGGTGGTCACGGCGACGGAGGCGGTGTTCAACGCCCCGATGCCGTCGGCCGGTTCACAGGCGCTGAGCCCGGTGACGGCCGCCGCGGCGAGGCAGAGTGCGGCCGGAAAGCGACGGACCGTACGACGGCCCCATGCCCTTGATGTCCCCATACGGGAAGCTTCCCACCCCACTTGGCGGCGCGGTAGACCGATTCCGGGCACAACCACCCCATCGGGGACGGGTTACGACCAGCGTCCCGTACGTCCCAGCAGCAGCGCCGTCGCCGCGGTGCCGGCCGTCGAGGTGCGCAGGACCGACGGGCCGAGCCGGCAGGTGCGGGCCCCGGCGGCGGCGAACGCGGTCAGCTCGTCCGGGGAGACACCGCCCTCCGGGCCGACGACCAGCACGATCTCGCCCGCCTCGGGCAGGGCGACGGTGGCCAGGGGCTCGCTGTCGCAGGCGCGGTCCTCGTGCAGGACGGCCGCGAAGTCCGCCGCGGCCAGCAGCGCCGCGACCTGCTTGGTGGTGGCCAGGCCGGCCACGTCCGGGAAGAGCACCCGGCGGGACTGCTTGCCCGCCTCCCGGGCCGTACCGCGCCACTTCGCCAGGGACTTGAGGCCGCGGTCGCCCTTCCACTGGGTGATGCAGCGCGCCGCCTGCCACGGCACGATCCCGTCGACGCCGGTCTCGGTCATCGTCTCCACGGCGACCTCGCCCCGGTCCCCCTTGGGCAGGGCCTGGACGACGGTGATCCGGACGGCGGGGACGGGCTCCTCGTGGACCGGGTCCAGATCGCCCACCACCAGCCGGTCCTTGCCCTCGGCGGCCCGCACGACGCCCTGCGCCCACCGGCCGCGGCCGTCGGTCAGGACGACCTCCTCGCCGGCGCGCAGGCGCTTCACGGAGACGGCGTGCCGCCCCTCGGGCCCGTCCAGGACGAACTCCGGCGCGTCCGGCAGCTGTTCGACGACGAAGACGGGTGCCGTCACTGTGTACCTCCGAGGATGCCCCGGCCTTCAGACCGGGGAAGAAGTGGAAGACCTGTCGGATCGCTGATCCACAGGCGACGTGAGCCGGGGATCCCCCTGCTTCAGCTGAGGGAGGGTGTCAACGCGTACTCCTCGTGCTCACGGCCGTCCGTGCGGCGTCCAGTTCCTCGGCGAGCAGCCGGACCAGCCGGCCGGCGGGCAGTTCGCGGGCCAGCCGGTGGCCCTGCCCGGCCCACAGCGCCATGCCCTGCGCGTCCCCGGCCCGGGCAGCCGCCCTGCGCAGCACGGAGGTCATGTGGTGGACCTGCGGGTAGGCGGCGGGGGCGTCCGCTCCGTGCTCGCGCACGAAGCGGTTGACCAGGCCGCGCGCCGGGCGCCCGGAGAACGCCCTGGTCAGGGTGGTCCGGACGAACAGCGGGTTGGTCAGGGCCTGTTTGTGCAGCACGTGGGCGCCGGACTCCGGGCAGGCCAGGAAGGCGGTGCCGAGCTGGGCGGCGTCGGCGCCCGCAGCGAGCACGGCGGCGATCTGGGAGCCGCGCATCAGACCCCCGGCGGCGACGACCGGTATCTGCACGGTCTCGCGGACCTGGGTCACCAGGCTCAGCAGCCCGGTCCCGCCGTCCTCGGTCACCGGGTCGTCCTGGAAGGTGGAGCGGTGGCCGCCCGCCTCGGTGCCCTGGGCGCAGACGGCGTCGGCCCCGGCCCACTGGGCGGCCTGGGCCTCCTCCGGCGAGGTGACCGTGACGACGGTGCACGTACCGGCCGCGGCGAACGCGTCGAGGGTGTCGCGCGAGGGGCAGCCGAAAGTGAAGGAGACGACCGGGACCGGGGCGTCGAGGAGGACGGCGAGCTTGTCCTCGTAGCCGTCGTCACCGGGGACGTCGGTGTCACCGGGAGCCGTCTCGTACCGGGCGGCCTCGTCCGCGAGCCGGCCGCGGTAGACCTCCAGGGCCGCGGGATCGGCGTGGCTCTGCTGCGGCATGAAGAGGTTGACGCCGAAGGGCTGCCCGGTCAGGCCGCGCACCTGCTCGATCTCGTCGCGCATGCCGTCCGCCGTCTTGTAGCCGGCGGCCAGGAAGCCGAGCCCGCCGGCCTCGGAGACCGCCGCGGCGAGCTGCGGGCAGGAAGGACCACCGGCCATGGGGGCCTGCACGATCGGATACCGGCAGAGATCGGTCAGTGCGGAGGACATGACCGCATCGTGTCATGTCCTTCCTGTCCCGTGATGCCCGCCCCGCGGCAGCGTTCCGTCCGGGCGCGGTACGGACCCGGCGGCCGGGTCCGTACCGCGTGGACGTGTGCCGTCAGCGGCCGTTGAAGGCGTCCTTCAGGCGGGAGAACAGGCCCTGCTGGCCAGGCTGGAACTGGCCGGTGGGCCGCTCCTCGCCGCGCAGCTCGGCCAGTTCGCGCAGGAGGCGTTCCTGCTCGGGGTCCAGCTTCACCGGGGTGGTCACCTCGACGTGCACGATGAGGTCGCCGCGTCCCCCGCCCCTCAGGTGGGTGATGCCGCGCCCGTGCAGCGGGACGGACTGGCCGGACTGGGTGCCCGGCCGGATGTCGACCTCCTCCAGGCCGTCCAGCGTCTCCAGCGGCACCTTGGTGCCGAGGGCCGCCGCCGTCATGGGGATGGTGACCGTGCAGTGCAGATCGTCGCCGCGGCGCTGGAACACCGCGTGCGGCAGCTCGTGGATCTCGACGTAGAGGTCACCGGCGGGGCCGCCGCCGGGGCCGACCTCGCCTTCACCCGCGAGCTGGATGCGGGTGCCGTTGTCGACACCGGCGGGGATCTTCACGGTCAGCGTGCGCCGCGAGCGGATGCGGCCGTCGCCGGCGCACTCCGGGCAGGGGGTCGGCACGACCGTGCCGAAGCCCTGGCACTGCGGGCAGGGGCGCGAGGTCATGACCTGGCCCAGGAAGGACCGGGTGACCTGGGAGACCTCACCGCGGCCGCGGCACATGTCACAGGTCTGCGCGGAGGTACCGGGGGCCGCCCCCTCGCCGCTGCACGTCGTGCAGACGACGGCCGTGTCGACCTGGATGTCCTTGGTGGTACCGAAGGCCGCCTCGGCGAGGTCGATCTCCAGCCGGATCATGGCGTCCTGGCCGCGCCGGGTGCGCGAACGGGGTCCGCGCTGCGACGAGGTGCCGAAGAACGCGTCCATGATGTCGGAGAAGTTGCCGAAGCCGCCCTGGCCGAAGCCGCCCGCGCCGCCGCCCCCGGACTGGGAGAGCGGATCGCCGCCGAGGTCGTAGACCTGCTTCTTCTGGGCGTCCGACAGCACCTCGTAGGCGGCGTTGATCTCCTTGAACCGCTCCTGGGTCTTCGGATCGGGGTTCACGTCCGGGTGCAGCTCGCGGGCGAGCCTCCGGAACGCCTTCTTGATCTCGTCCTGGGAAGCGTCGCGGCGCACGCCGAGTACGGCGTAGTAGTCCGTGGCCACTTACGACTCCGCCAGGATCTGTCCGACGTAACGTGCCACTGCGCGTACCGCTCCCATCGTTCCGGGGTAGTCCATGCGGGTCGGTCCGACCACGCCGAGTTTGGCGACTGCTTCGTCGCCCGAACCGTAGCCGACCGCGACGACGGACGTGGAGTTGAGCCCCTCGTGGGCGTTCTCGTGCCCGATGCGTACGGTCATGCCCGAGTCCTTGGCCTCGCCGAGCAGCTTCAGCAGCACGACCTGTTCCTCCAGTGCCTCGAGCACCGGCCGGATCATCACCGGGAAGTCGTGTCCGAAGCGGGTGAGGTTGGAGGTGCCGCCGATGATCAGCCGCTCCTCCGTCTCCTCGACGAGGGTTTCGAGCAGGATCGAGAGGACGGTGGACACGGTTCCCCGGTCCTCGCTCTCGAAGGATTCCGGCAGGTCCTGCACCAGCTGCGGGACGTCCGCGAAACGGCGTCCCACCACCCGGCTGTTGAGCCGGGCCCGCAGATCCGCGAGCGAGGTCTCGCCGAACGGCGCCGGGCAGTCGACCAGCCGCTGTTCGACCCGGCCGGTGTCCGTGATCAGCACGAGCATCAGCCGCGCCGGAGCCAGGGACAGCAGTTCCACGTGCCGCACCGTCGAACGGGTCAGCGAGGGGTACTGCACGACGGCGACCTGCCGGGTCAGCTGCGCGAGCAGCCGTACGGTCCGGCCCACGACGTCGTCGAGGTCGACCGCGCCGTCGAGGAAGTTCTGGATGGCGCGGCGCTCCGGCGACGAGAGGGGCTTGACGCCCGCGAGCTTGTCGACGAAGAGCCGGTAGCCCTTGTCCGTCGGGATGCGGCCCGCGCTGGTATGGGGCTGGGCGATGAAGCCCTCCTCCTCCAGCACCGCCATGTCGTTGCGGACGGTCGCCGGGGAGACCCCCAGCTTGTGCCGCTCCGTGAGCGCCTTGGAGCCGACGGGCTCCTCGGTCCCGACGTAGTCCTGGACGATGGCGCGCAGCACTTCGAGTCTGCGTTCGCTGAGCATCGCGCGCACACCTCCAGCTGTCCATCTCGGTGGTTCTCGGGCCGTTCCCGGGATTCCTCCTGGCACTCGGTGCGTACGAGTGCCAGCGATCCCCGGCCAGTGTACGGCGACGGGGTGGCTTCCTAGCAAGGGCGACCGGCCATCCCGGCCGAGCGACCGCGCAGGTCGCTGCCGATAGCGTCGTCCCATGGATGCCTCTTGGGAAGACTTCGGGTGGGAGCGGCTCGGTCACGGGGTGGGCCGCCGGCGCCTTCCTGGCTGGGACGCGACGGCGTTGCTGGTGGCCGGGACGGACGGGGTGCTGCTCTGCGACACCGGGGCGTCACTGCGCGAGGGGGTCGAGCTGCGCACGCAGGCGCAGGCGCTGCTCGGCCGGAGGGTGACGCACATCGCACTCAGTCACCCCCATTTCGATCACGTGCTGGGCACGGCCGCCTTCGCCGGGGCCCGGGTGTACGGCGCCGCGGGTACGGCGGAGCTGCTGCGGCGGGGGGCTGACGAGGTGTACGCCGACGCGGTGGCCCAGGGCCTGCCCGGCCCGGACGCCGCCGAGTCCGCCGATGTGCTGGTGGCTCCGCGCGAGGAGGTGTACGGGGAGTGGACGCTGGACCTGGGCGGCCGGGAGGTGCTGCTGGTGAACGTGGGCGCGGCGCACAGCGGCCACGACCTCGCGGTGCTGGTCCCGGGCTCCCCCGCGCTGGTGTTCTGCGGCGACCTGGTCGAGGAGTCCGGCGAACCGCAGGCCGGCCCGGACGCCCACCCCGCACGCTGGCCGGCGGCGCTGGACCGGCTGCTGGAGCTGGGCGGCGAGGACGCGCTGTACGTGCCGGGGCACGGGGCGGTGGTGGACGCGGCGTTCGTCCGGGCCCAGCGGCAGGCATTGGCCGGGCGGTTCGGAGTGTCGTAGCGGGGGAAGGCGGAACGGCCGGGGGGCCACCCGGTTCGGCGTGTCGCGGGTCTTCCCCGCTTATCGTCGTGCGATGCGCAGCTACCAGCCCGATCTGACCCCGCCGTGGAAGAAGTCCGCCCCCGCCCCCGAGGTGCCGGCCGAGCCCGATCTGGTCGTGGAGGAGGCGGTCACCGGTTTCTGCGGTGCGGTGATCCGGTGCGAGAAGACCGCCGAGGGGCCGACGGTGACCCTGGAGGACCGGTTCGGCAAGCACCGGGTCTTCCCGATGGCGCCGCGCGGCTTCCTGCTGGAGGGCCGGGTCGTCACGCTGGTGCGCCCGTCGGCCGGCGGACCTGTGCGGCCCGCGCGTACGGCCTCCGGTTCGGTGGCGGTGCCCGGGGCGCGGGCGCGGGTGGCGCGGGCCGGGCGGATCTATGTGGAGGGGCGGCACGACGCGGAGCTGGTCGAGCGGGTCTGGGGCGACGACCTGCGCGTCGAGGGCGTGGTCGTCGAGTACCTGGAGGGCATCGACGACCTGCCGGCGATCGTGCGCGAGTTCGCGCCCGCGCCGGGCGCCCGTCTGGGGGTACTGGTCGACCATCTGGTGCCCGGCTCCAAGGAGTCCCGGATCGCGGCCCAGGTCTCGGACGGCGACGTCCTGGTGGTCGGCCATCCGTACATCGACGTGTGGGAGGCCGTGAAGCCCGCCTCGGTGGGCATCGCCGGCTGGCCGGTGGTGCCGCGCGGGCAGGACTGGAAGACGGGCGTGTGCCGGGCGCTGGGCTGGCCGGAGAACACCGGCGCGGCCTGGCAGCGGATCCTGTCCTCGGTCCGCTCCTACCGGGACCTTCAGCCCGAGCTCCTGGGCCGGGTCGAGGAGTTGATCGATTTCGTCACCCTTCCGGACTGAGGTCCGGCGGGCCTCCCCGTCACCCCCGGCAAGCCGGTGCGGCGGATCCGCGGAGGGGTCCGGCGCCGGACGTCGTCGGATTCGTACGCCCGGTGCGCGCCAGGGTGAGCCTCCGCTCAGTCCACCAGATCGCGCACCACCGCGTCGGCCAGCAGGCGGCCGCGCAGGGTCAGCACGGCCCGCCCGTCGTCGAACGGCGCCGGTTCCAGGAGGCCGTCGTCCACCGCGCGACGGGCCGCCGCGAGCCCCGCGGGGGCCAGCAGCGAGAGCGGGCAGCCGTCGACGAGCCGCAGCTCCAGCAGGATGCGCTCGACGCGGCGGTCCTCGGCGGACAGGATCTCGCGTCCGGCGCCCGGTGACCGCCCCTCGGCGAGCGCCTGCGCGTACGCCCCCGGGTGCTTCACGTTCCACCAGCGCACGCCCCCGACGTGGCTGTGCGCCCCGGGCCCGGCGCCCCACCAGTCGGCCCCGCGCCAGTACAGCTCGTTGTGCAGGCAGCGGCCCTCGGGCGTGCGGGCCCAGTTCGACACCTCGTACCAGGAGTAGCCGGCGGCGGCCATCGCCTCGTCCGCGATGAGATACCGGTCGGCGTGCGCGTCGTCGTCGGTCATCGGGATCTCGCCGCGCTTGATCCGCCGGGCGAGCCCGGTGCCCTCCTCGACGATCAGCGCGTACGCGGAGACGTGGTCGGGTCCGGCGCCGATCGCCGCGTCCAGCGAGGCGCGCCAGTCGTCGTCGGACTCGCCGGGGGTGCCGTAGATCAGGTCGAGGTTGATGTGCTCGAAACCGGCCGCCCGCGCCTCGGCGACGCACGCCTCGGGCCTGCCCGGGGTGTGGGTGCGGTCGAGGATCTTCAGGACGTGCTGCCGGGCGCTCTGCATGCCGAAGGAGATCCGGTTGAAGCCGCCCTCGCGCAGCTCGGCCAGGTAGGCGGGGCCGACGGACTCGGGGTTGGCCTCGGTGGTGATCTCGGCGTCGTCCGCGAGCCCGAACTCCTCGCGGATGGCCGCCAGCATCCGGACCAGGTCGGCGGCGGCCAGCAGGGTCGGTGTGCCGCCGCCGACGAAGACCGTGCGCACCGGGCGGGGGTCGTCGCCGAGGACCTTGCGGGCCTGGCGGATCTCACCGATCAGGTGGGAGGCGTAGTTGTCCCGGGAGGCCAGCGCACCGCCGGAGCCGCGCAGCTCGGTCGCGGTGTAGGTGTTGAAGTCGCAGTAGCCGCAGCGGGCCGCGCAGTACGGCACGTGCAGGTAGAAGCCGAGCGGGCGGCCGGCTGCGCCTTCCAGGGCGTGGCGGGGCAGCGCCCCGTCGTCGGGCACGGGTTCACCATCGGGCAGTACGGAAGGCATACCGTCCATTGTCGCGCGCCGCCCGGCAACCGGACGCCACGCCCTTCTCCTCCCCGCCCGGGCCTACTCGGCCTGGAGCACCAGCAGCGCCAGGTCGTCGTCCGGCGGGCGCTCGGCGAAGTCGTGCACGGCGTGCTTGATGCGCTCCGCGATCCCCTCGGCGCTCAGCCCCGCGCAGCCGGACAGCGCCTGCGCGAGCCCGTCGCCGTCGTCGAACATCTGCCCGCCCGAGCGCCGCTCCGTGACCCCGTCCGTCACGCAGAGCAGGCTGTCGCCGGGGGCCAGGTCGAAGCTCTGGGTCTCGTAGACGGCGTCGTCCATGAGGCCGAGCAGCAGCTGAGGCTCGGCGGCGGGCCGCACGGTGCCGTCGGGGCGCAGCAGCAGCGGCAGCGGGTGGCCGGCGCTGGCCAGGGTGCAGCGGGCACCGCCGCCGGGCAGCGGCACCAGTTCCCCGTACAGCAGGGACAGGAAGCGGGACTGCCCGCCGTTGTCCGCGGAGTGCTGGCCGCCGGCGGCGGCGACCATGAGCGCGGCGGCCTCGGCGGCCTCCATCGCGTCGTCCAGGAGCAGCCGGTTGAGCCGGACCAGGACCTCGTCGGCCTGGAAGCCCTCGCGGGCCAGCAGCCGCAACCAGGGGCGCGCGAGGCCGGTGACGACGGCGGCCTCGGGGCCGCTGCCCTGGACGTCGCCGAGCACGAAGCACCAGCGGCCGCCGGGGCACGGGAAGATGTCGTAGAAGTCGCCGCCGACGACGCCGTCGTCGCTCGGCTCGTAGACGAGGGAGCTGGCGACGCCCGGTATCCGGGCGACCTTGCTGGGCAGCAGCCCCCGCTGCAGGATGCGGCTGATGGTGGCCTGCCGGGTGTAGGCGCGGGCGGCGCCGACGGCGAGGCCGACCCGGCGCACGAAGTCCTCGATGAGGGCCGTGAGCTCGTCGGGGAGGCGGACGGTCGACTCGCGGCCCAGGAGCACGGCTCCGAGGGTGCGGCCGCCCGAGGTGATCCGGTAGGCGAACGCGACGCCCTCCTCCTCGTCGGGCGGCTCGCCGTCCTCGGTACCGCCGGGCCACGGCATGGAGACGGCACCGGTGCCGACGCGCTCCGGGAGCCGGAGCGGGTCGCCCTCCAGCAGGGCGCGCAGCGCCGGGATCTGCTCCTCGTCCACGTGCCAGACCTTGGCGAGGCGGGGGACGGCCGCGGGGCCGCCGCTCTCGGGCTCCAGCCAGATCGCGCACCAGTCGGCGAGCCGGGGGACGAGTAACTGTCCGGCGAGGGCCGCCACGATGTCCTCGTCGAGCTGCCCGGCCAGCAGGTCGGACGCCTCGGCGAGGAAGGAGAGCGCGCCGCGGCCGGCCCAGTCGCCGTCCTCGCGGGCGGTGCGCCGGGCGGTGGGGGCGAGCAGTTCGGCGGCGCGCAGTCCTCGGGCGAGCCCGGTCTCGCCGCGCCCCTCGGGGAACGGATTCCAGTCGTCCACGGGCAGTCTGGCCCAGACGGTCTTCGTACCCGTGCGGTAGGTGATGCCCCACCGTTCGGCGAGGGCGGCGACGATGTCCAGACCGCGACCGTAGTCGGCGGGATCGCCCACGCCCTCGGCACTGTGGCCGTGGTCGCCGCGGACCGTGCGGGCGGGGTGGTGGTCGGAGACCTCCAGGACCAGTGCGGACGCCTCGTCCTCGGTGGCCTCCTCCAGCCGGAAGAGCAGTTCGACCGCGGTGCCCGCGTGGACGACGGCGTTGGTCACCAGCTCGCTGACGATCATCGCCGCGTCCTCGGACAACCGCTCGCTGAAGCCCACCGCCGCGGGCAGGCCGAGCCCGGTCCACTCGTCGAGCGCGGCGGTGACGAACCGCCGGGCCGCGGAGGGCGCGAGGAGGTTGCCGGGCAGGCTGGTCCGGGCGACCGGCTGCGTGCCCGTGGCGGCTGTGGTTCCGGGACGCTGCACGATGTCCCGCTGCAAGGGAATGGACCCCACAGGGCGGCTCCTGACCTGTTCTCGCTCTGCCTGTTTCTCCGTTGTGCGCCGCTGACGACACGGACAGAGTGACAGATCGGTCCTCCCCGCACGCGCCGAGTTACCGAAGTGATGGGTGAAGACGTCGCGAGAAAAACGCGCCGGCCCCCGCGCCGGAGCGCGCGGGGGCCTTCGGAGGGGCGTACGAGGATGCCGCGGGCGCCGGCGGGGTGCCGGTCACGCCTCGCGGGAGCCTGCGTACATCTCCTCGATCAGGTCCTTGTAGGCGCGCTCGACCACGGGCCGCTTCAGCTTGAGGCTGGGCGTGACCTCGCCGTGTTCGATGTCGAGGTCACGCGGGAGCAGCCGGAACTTCTTGATGGTCTGCCAGCGCTGGAGGCCCTCGTTGAGCCGCTTGACGTAGCCGTCGATCAGTTCGACGGTCTTCGGGGAGGCCACGACGTCCGCGTAGGACCTGCCCTCCATGCCGTTCTCGGCCGCCCAGCCGAGGATGGTGGGTTCGTCGAGGGCGATCAGCGCGGTGCAGAAGTTACGGTCCGCGCCGTGCACCAGGATGTTGGAGACGAACGGACACACCGCCTTGAACTGGCCCTCGACCTCGGCGGGCGCGATGTACTTGCCGCCGGAGGTCTTGATCAGGTCCTTCTTGCGGTCGGTGATCCGGAGGTAGCCGTCCACGGAGAGTTCGCCGATGTCGCCGGTGTGGAACCAGCCGTCGGCCTCCAGCACCTCGGCGGTCTTGTCCGGCAGGCCCTGGTAGCCCTGCATGATGCCGGGGCCGCGCAGCAGGATCTCGCCGTCGTCGGCGATGCGCACCTCGGTGCCGGGCAGCGGTTTGCCGACCGTGCCGGTGCGGTAGCACTCGCCGGGGTTGACGAAGGACGCGGCGCTCGACTCGGTGAGGCCGTAGCCCTCCAGGATGTGGATGCCGGCGCCGGAGAAGAAGAGCCCGATGTCGGGAGCGAGCGCGGCGGACCCGGAGACGCAGGCGCGGAGCCGACCGCCGAAGGCCTCACGGATCTTGGCGAAGACCAGGGTGTCGGCGACCTTGTGCCTGGCGCCGAGCGCGAAGGGTACGGACGCCTTGCCGGTGCGCCGGAAGTTGTCCTGCGAGACGCGGGCGTACTCGCGGGCGACGCCGGCCGCCCACTGGAAGATCTTGTACTTGGCCCCGCCGCCCGCGCGCGCCTTGGCCGCGACCCCGTTGTAGACCTTCTCGAAGATGCGCGGGACGGCGGCCATGTAGGTCGGCTGGACGACCGGCAGGTTCTCGATGATCTTGTCGACGCGGCCGTCGACGGCGGTGACGTGGCCGACCTCGATCTGCCCGGAGGTGAGGACCTTGCCGAAGACGTGGGCGAGCGGCAGCCAGAGGTACTGGACGTCGTCCTTGGTGATCAGGCCGGTGGAGACGGTGGCCTTGGCCATGTACGACCAGTTGTCGTGCGGCAGCCGTACACCCTTGGGGCGGCCGGTGGTGCCCGAGGTGTAGATGAGGGTCGCCAGCTGCTCGGAGGTGATGGCGTCGACGCGCTCGCGGACCGCCTCCGGGTTCTTCGCGAGGTGCTCGGCGCCCAGGGCCTCCAGCTCGGCCAGGGTGAGCACCCAGCCCTCGGGGTCGCCCTCGGCCGGGCCCGCGCCCTCGGCGTCGATGACCACGACATGGGCGAGGTCCGGGAGCTCGGCGCGCCGCTCGCGGGCCTTGGCCAGCTGGGCCGCGTCCTCGGCGATCAGGACCCGGCTCTCGGAGTCGGAGAGGATGAACGCCGACTCCTCGGCGTTGGTGGAGGGGTAGACCGTGGTGGTCGCGGCGCCCGCGCACATGACCCCGAGGTCGACGAGGATCCACTCGACCCGGGTGGACGAGGCGAGCGCGACGCGTTCCTCCGGCCGCACGCCGAGCGCGATCAGCCCGGCGGCCACGGCGTACACCCGCTCGGCGGCCTGCGCCCAGCTGAGCGACTTCCACTCGTCCGGTCCCTCGCCTCCGGCCGCGGGGACGGGGTAGCGGTAGGCCTCCCCGTCCGGAGTGGCCGCCACCCGGTCGATGAAGAGGGTCGCCACGGAGGGCGGGCGGTTATCGATCATGGTCTGTGTGTCGCTCACGACATCCTCCGGGCCTGCGGCGGTACTTCACGACCGGCTGCTGGTTGATGTGATCCTGCGTGCTGCGATCCCGCTTGCTTAACTGACGAGTAACCAAGAAGTCGTGCTCAGGGTAGAGCGCCCGCGCGCCCCGCGTAAGAGGCAATCGGATCCCGCTTGATAACGAACGGCCCCCGTGTCGCAGCGCGCTGCGATACGGGGGCCGCCGGGCCTGCCTGCCAGGACTACTTCTTGGCCTTGCCTTCTCCGGCGGACTCGTCGGTCGACAGCACGGAGATGAACGCGTCCTGCGGCACCTCCACGTTGCCGACCATCTTCATCCGCTTCTTGCCCTCCTTCTGCTTCTCCAGCAGCTTGCGCTTACGGGAGATGTCGCCGCCGTAGCACTTGGCGAGGACGTCCTTGCGGATGGCGCGGACGGTCTCACGGGCGATGACCCGGGAGCCGATGGCCGCCTGGATCGGCACCTCGAAGTTCTGGCGGGGGATGAGCTTCTGCAGCTTGGCGACGAGGCGTACACCGTACGCGTACGCCTTGTCCTTGTGCGTGACCGCGGAGAACGCGTCGACCTTGTCGCCGTGCAGCAGGATGTCGACCTTGACGAGCTGGGCCGACTGCTCGCCGGTGGGCTCGTAGTCGAGGGAGGCGTAGCCACGGGTCTTGGACTTCAACTGGTCGAAGAAGTCGAAGACGATCTCGGCGAGCGGCAGGGTGTAGCGGATCTCGACCCGGTCCTCGGAGAGGTAGTCCATGCCGAGGAGGGTGCCGCGGCGCTGCTGGCACAGCTCCATGATCGCGCCGATGAACTCGCTGGGCGCCAGGACCGTGGCCCGGACGACCGGCTCGTGCACCTTGTCGATCTTGCCCTCGGGGAATTCACTCGGGTTGGTGACGGTGTGCTCGGTGCCGTCCTCCATCTCGACCCGGTAGACCACGTTGGGCGCGGTGGCGATGAGGTCGAGGCCGAACTCGCGCTCCAGCCGCTCGCGGACCACGTCCAGGTGGAGCAGGCCGAGGAAGCCGACGCGGAAACCGAAGCCGAGCGCCGCGGAGGTCTCCGGCTCGTACACCAGGGCGGCGTCGTTGAGCTGGAGCTTGTCCAGGGCCTCGCGCAGGTCCGGGTAGTCCGAGCCGTCCAGCGGGTAGAGCCCGGAGAACACCATCGGCTTGGGGTCCTTGTAGCCGCCCAGCGCCTCGGTCGCCCCGTTGCTCAAAGAGGTGATCGTGTCACCGACCTTGGACTGCCGGACGTCCTTCACACCGGTGATGATGTAGCCGACCTCGCCGACGCCGATCCCGTCGGACGGCGTCATCTCCGGCGAGGAGACACCGATCTCCAGCAGCTCGTGGGTGGCTCCGGTCGACATCATCCGGATGCGCTCGCGCTTGTTGAGCGAGCCGTCGACGACACGGACGTACGTGACGACACCGCGGTACGAGTCGTAGACCGAGTCGAAGATCATCGCGCGGGCGGGGGCGTCGGCGTTGCCCACGGGCGCCGGAACGTCCCGGACGACGCGGTCGAGCAGCGCGTCCACTCCCATGCCGGTCTTCGCGGAGACCTTGAGCACGTCCTCCGGCTGGCAGCCGATGAGGTTGGCCAGCTCCTCGGAGAACTTCTCGGGCTGCGCGGCCGGCAGGTCGATCTTGTTGAGCACCGGGACGATGGTGAGGTCGTTCTCCATCGCCAGGTAGAGGTTGGCCAGGGTCTGGGCCTCGATGCCCTGCGCGGCGTCGACCAGCAGGATCGTGCCCTCGCAGGCGGCGAGCGACCGGGAGACCTCGTAGGTGAAGTCGACGTGTCCCGGCGTGTCGATCATGTTGAGGACATGGGTGCTGCCCTGGCCCTCACCGGTGGTCGGCGCCCAGGGCAGCCGGACCGCCTGGGACTTGATGGTGATGCCGCGCTCACGCTCGATGTCCATCCGGTCGAGGTACTGAGCGCGCATCTGCCGCTGGTCGACCACCCCGGTGAGCTGGAGCATCCGGTCGGCAAGGGTCGACTTGCCATGGTCGATGTGCGCGATGATGCAGAAGTTGCGGATCAGCGCCGGGTCGGTACGGCTCGGCTCGGGCACGTGGAGAGGAGTCGCGGGCACGCAGGGTCCTGATTCTTGAGACGCCGGACGCCGTGTCTCGGGTCGGTTCGGGTCGGGTCGGATCTGTACGTAGCTTCCATCGTCCCACGCCCGCGGGGCGACGACCGGTTTGGGCCGCTCGGACCGCTCCTGCTACCGTGGACAGCTGTGCCCCGTGACCCTCGGGCCGCACGGACACACATCGAAGATCCAACGAACCTGAAAAGGCTCTTTCGTGGCGAACATCAAGTCCCAGATCAAGCGGAACAAGACGAACGAGAAGGCGCGCCTGCGCAACAAGGCCGTCAAGTCGTCGCTCAAGACCGCGATCCGCAAGGCCCGCGAGGCCGTCGCCGCGGGTGACGTCGAGAAGGCCACCGTGGCCGTTCGCGCCGCCTCCCGTCAGCTCGACAAGGCTGTCTCGAAGGGTGTCATCCACAAGAACGCCGCCGCCAACAAGAAGTCGGCGCTGGCCGCCAAGGCTGCCACCCTCCAGGCCTGAGCGATCTGATCACCGCCGGAACGGACCCTGCGGGCCCTCTACCCTGCCCCTGACCGGCCCCCGCGTCGCACACCGAACCTGCGTTCGCCACGCGGGTGCGACGCACCCATCTGTACCCGAGGCCCCGCCGTCCCTTCCCCAGGGAGAGCGGGGCCTTCGGCGTTACCTGGCCGTATCCGGGCCGTCCGGACATCGAGGACCACCCGGAACCCCCGCAGGTCCCCAGCCCGCCCAGCCGTCCTCAAGCCCGTCCGGCGCTTGAGGACGTCCTGCCCGGCGGGTTCGAGCCCGTCCGGCGCTTGAGGACGTCCTGCCCGGCGGGTTCGAGCCCGTCCGGCGCTTGAGGACGTCCTGCCCGGCGGGTTCGAGCCTGTCCCACGCTTGAGGACGCCCACCCTCGCGCTCCCGTCCCTACCGCGGGCCTCGCCCCTGCCTCGCCGCGCCCGCCACCGCGACCACCGCCTTCTCCAGGGCGTACTCGGGGTCGTCCCCGCCCCCCTTCACCCCCGCGTCCGCCTCCGCGACCGCCCGCAGTGCCACCGCGACCCCGTCCGGCGTCCACCCCCGCATCTGCTGCCGCACCCGGTCGATCTTCCAGGGCGGCATCCCCAGCTCACGCGCGAGGTCCGCCGGGCGCCCCCCACGCGCCGAGGACAGCTTGCCGATCGCCCGTACACCCTGCGCCAGCGCGCTGGTGATCAGGACGGGCGCCACGCCCGTGGACAGCGACCAGCGCAGGGCCTCCAGGGCCTCCGCCGCCCGCCCCTCGACCGCCCGGTCGGCGACCGTGAAGCTCGATGCCTCCGCCCGCCCCGTGTAGTAGCGCCCGACGACCGCCTCGTCGATCGTGCCCTCGATGTCCGCGACGAGCTGCGACACCGCGCTCGCCAGCTCCCGCAGGTCGCTTCCGATGGCATCGACCAGTGCCTGACACGCCTCGGGTGTCGCGGAGCGCCCGAGCGCGCGGAACTCGCCCCGGACGAAGGACAACCGCTCGGCCGGCTTCGTCGTCTTCGGGCACGCGACCTCACGGGCCCCCGCCTTGCGGGCCGCGTCGAGCAGCCCCTTGCCCTTGGCGCCGCCCGCGTGCAGCAGGACGAGCGTGATCTCCTCGACGGGGTCGTCCAGATACTTCTTGACGTCCTTGACGGTGTCCGCGGTGAGGTCCTGCGCGTTGCGCACGATCACGACCTTGCGCTCGGCGAAGAGCGAGGGGCTGGTCAGCTCGGCGAGTGTGCCGGGCTGGAGCTGGTCGTGGGTGAGGTCCCGGACGTCCGTATCGGCGTCGGCGGCGCGGGCGGCCGCCACCACCTGCTGCACGGCTCGGTCGAGGAGCAGGTCCTCCTGTCCCACGGCGAGCGTGAGCGGTGCGAGCGGGTCGTCGGTGGAATTCCTTCTGGTGGCCATCGCCGTCCAGCATCCCACGGGCCACTGACAGCCCGGTCGCCGCCGGACCACCGCCCCGCGGCCGGGTCCGCCGCACCCTCCCCCGTAACCGAGAATGAGCGGGTGAGCGATGAGAGACACGTGCTGGTGCTGCCCGACCGCGATGCCGCCGAGGAGGCGGCGGCGGAGCTCGCCGACCGCTTCGGCGTCACCGACGAACCACAGCTCGTACGCGACGCGCTGGCCGGCGAGGACGACGCCGAGGACGCGCAGTGGCTGGTGGTCGTGGAGGACCCGGACCGCCGCCTCGACCCCCCGTCGCTCGACGCCTTCGCCGCGGAGTACGAGGGGTGGCTGGAGGCGCCGTAAAGCGGCGCCCCGGGGATCAGTCGCGCGGGACGCCGGAGCGGTCCTGCGGGAGGCAGGTCAGCCCTTCGGGACGATCTGTACGTCCATGTCGATGGAGATGCTCGGACCGACGACCGCGATGCCGCGGGCCAGCATCGTCTGCCAGGTGAGGGTGAAGTCCTCGCGGTGCAGCTGCGTGGTGGCGCGGCAGGCGGCCCGGGTCTCGCCCTCCAGCCCGTTGCCGATCCCGAGGTACTGGGTGTCGAGGTTCACCGTGCGGCTCACCCCGTGCAGCGTGAGCGCACCGCTCACGCCCCAGCGGGTCCCGCCCCGGTGCACGAAGCGGTCGCTGTAGAACTCCAGCGTCGGGTAGCGCCCGACGTCCAGGAAGTCGCTGGAGCGCAGGTGGTCGTCGCGCATCTGGACGTTCGTGTCGATCGACGCGGCGTCGATGATCACGTGCATGGCCGAGTCCTCCATGCGGTCGGCGATCCGGACGGCCCCCGCGAAGGTGTTGAACCGGCCGTGGATGCGGGCCATCCCGATGTGCCGAGCGGTGAAGCCGATCTGCGAGTGCATCGGCTCGATCTCCCAGTCGCCCGGCTCGGGCAGCTGCGGCGGCGCGGAGAGCTGGAGGGTCACATCACCGAGGCTCGCGCGACCACCCTCGGTGACCGTGACCGAGCCGTGGAAGGGCGTGAACCCCTCCGCCGTGACGGCCAGCCGGTACTCCCCCGCCGGAACCGTGGCGAGGACACTGCCGTACGGGTCGGTCTCGCCCCCGACCACCTTGCGGCCCGCGCGGTCCGTCAGCACGAACTCCGCCAGCGGCACGGGCTCGTTGACGGGGTCGAGCACCCGGCAGCTGAGGACACCCGCCGAGTCCGGTACGACCAGTCCGGCGAGAGCGTTGCCACGAGCGGCGCCCGTCGCACCTTTGTTTCCGAACAAACGGCCGAACATCTTCACACACTCCCGGGCGTGTTCTCACCTCGGGCCGGCTGGCAGACGTCGTTGTCGGAGCCTCGACCCGCCGACGAGCATGCATTCGATCACCCTTGGGGTGTTCGAGGCAAACAGAGCGGCTCGCCGGGGCTTGGGCCCAGGTGTTACCGAAGGTCCGAATTGCTGGGGAGCCGGTCCAGGCGCACTCCGAAATGCTCGCGATAGGCGGCGAGCACCTCCTCGTCACTCCCGAGCGAGGTCTCGTGCCGCTCGGTGCCCACGGTCGTGAGGAGCTTACGGCCGGTGAGCGTGATCCGGCCGTCGTCCGTGCAGCGCGAGCAGACCGGGGCCCGGGTGAAGTGGGAGTCGGGCGAGGTCCGGTGGTACCAGGCACCCGCCCGGAAGTCGGCCGGCACCCGGGGCCGCCGCTCCAGGCGGAGCCGGGGCCTGCCGTCGCACAACACATCGAGGTCCCCGAAGTCCTCGCCGGCCCCGGCCGGGACCGGCACGATCCGGAAGGTGCCGCCCGGGTCCTCCTGGTCGGTGCGGTCGTCGAGGGCGAGCGGTCGCCTGGCGTGGTCGCCGAAGCCGACATCGGCGAGCCACGGCCCGGTCCCGTCGTCCGTCTCGACGCGCAGCGCCAGGTGGTCGTACGGGATGCCGAGCCGTCCCCCGTCGCCGTGGACCCGGGCCTGGAGCAGGGCGACGCGGAAACCGAGCGCCCGCAGCAGTACGGCGAAGGCGCCGTTGAGTTCGTAGCAGAAACCACCGCGCCGGCGGGCCACGATCTTGTCCAGGAGCGCTTCGTCCTCCAGCACGATGTCCTCGCCGAGGTGGATCGAGAGGTTCTCGAAGGGCACGGCGACGAGGTGACGCAACTGCAGTTCGCGCAGTGCCGAGGCATCGGGGCGGGCGGGCCTGTCCGCCCCGATGCGTTCCAGATAGGCGTCGACGGTCTGCGGCAGCTGCGGGTCCATGGGGCCAGTCTGTGCCGACGCCTCCGCGCCGCGCCATGCGCCACTGGTCCTAGGACCGGCCCGTGAGGGTGGGGGCGCGTCTGGCGTGTGCTTTCGGCCTGCGCCCGGATCACTCCCGTACTGGACCGTATTCGGGTGATGCCGGCGTGCGGCGAGAGTGCGTGCCGGGCCTCGCGGGCCCGCGAGGATCCGCCGCACAGAACCCTGGGTCCGACGACGGTGGAACGGCCCGTCGGCGCGGGCCGGTGCCGCGTCATGGCCCGCCCAGAACCGGCCCGCAGCCGTGAACAGCGCGAGCAGGACGCGCTCCACCGCCTGGAGCGGGACACGGACGCATGGGTGTCGACGGCCTCCGCCGACGGGACGCCGGCCCTCGTACCGCTGTGGTTCGTGTGGGACGGGGAGACCTTGCTGATGGCCACCCGGCGGACCAACCCGACGGCGGTCAACCTGGCACCGGACGGCCGGGCCCACCGCACGCTCGGCCACCCCCGCGATGTGGTCATGATCGAGGCGACGGCCGAGGTGGTGGAGGGCACGGACCTCCCGACGGCGTCGGGCAACGCCTTCGCCGCAAAGTTCTCCTGGGATCCGCGGGGGCGCTCCGCCTGGGTGTACCTCCGCTTCACGCCGTACGCGATCAGGGCCTGGCGGGAGTTCAACGAGCAGTCCGGCCGCGACCTGATGGCCGACAGCCACTGGCCGGCCTGAGTCCCGGGCCGCCGGAGTCCGGCGCGCGGGCGACGGCTCCGCCCACCGGGGTCCGGCTTGCGGCTCCGCTCACCGGGGCCCGGCCGACGGGCCCGCCCGACGGTGCCCGGCCGACGGGCCCGCCCGACGGTGCCCGGCCGACGGGCCCGGCCGCCCGGCCGCGTACCCCCTCATGACCGCCCCACCGCCCGCAGCCCGCTCCCCGTGCCCCTCACCGCGATCGCCCCGTCCCTGTCCGTGCGCAGGACCACCGTCCCCTCCCTCGTGAGCGCCTCGACTGTCCGGGGCGCCGGATGCCCGTACGGGTTGTCCCTCCCCACGCTCACGAGCGCGAACCTGGGCCGGACGGCCCGCAGCAGGGCGCTGTCCTGGTGCGCGGAGCCGTGGTGGGCGACCTTGAGCACGTCCACCCGGGGCAGCTCCGGATGACTGCGCAACAACGCCTGCTGGGCGGGCGGTTCCAGATCACCCGGCAGCAGCAGGGTCAGCCCGCCGGCCCGCACGAACAGGGTGACGCTGGCATCGTTCGGGTCCTGCGGGACGGGACCGGCCGCCGCACCCGTGCCCGCCGCGCCCGGCGGCCACAGCACCTGCCAGTCGAGCGTGCCGATCCGGCGCCGTTCACCGGGGGCCGCCCGCATCACGGGGATCCGGGCCCGGGCCGCCGTCCTCCGTACGAACGCGGCCTGCTCCGGCGGTTCGTCCAGGCTCGTCGTCTGGATCGCGCCCACCGTTCTCCCGCGCAGCATCCCGGGCAGGCCCCGCACGTGGTCGGCGTGGAAATGGGTGAGCAGCAGCAACGGGATGCGGCTGACGCCCAGTTCACGCAGGCACCGGTCGGCGAGCCGGGGGTCGGGGCCGGCGTCGACGACCACAGCCGAGCCCCGCCCCGCCGCGAGCACCAGGGCATCGCCCTGTCCGACGTCACACATCGCGAACGCCCAGCCGGGCGGCGGCCAGCCGGTCAGTACCCGCGTCAGCGGCGCCGGCCGTAACACGGCGAGCACCAGCAGCAGCGCGGCGGCCGAGCAGACCCAGGGGCGGCGCCCCGTCCACCGGGCGACCGGCACCAGGACCAGGGGCAGGAGGGCCAGCAGCGCCGCCCCTGACAGACCGTCGGGCCAGTCGACCTCCGCTCCGGGTAACGCCGCCCCGGTCCTGGCCACCGAGGCGATCCACCCGGCCGGCCACCCCGCGACCCGGGCCAGCAGGACGGCCACCGGCATCGCCGCCGGCGCCAGGGCCAGCGCCGCGAACCCGAGAACCGTGGCCGGCGCCACGGCGAATTCGGCCAGCAGGTTGCACGGGATCGCCACCAGACTCACCCGGGAGGCGAGCAGCACCACGACGGGCGAGCACACCGCCTGTGCGGCGGCCGCGGCGGCCAGCGCTTCTGCCAGGCGCGGCGGCACCCGGCGCCGGCGCAGCGCCTCGCTCCAGCGCGGGGCGAGGGTCAGCAGGGCGCCAGTGGCCAGCACCGACAGGACGAAGCCGTAACTGCGTGCCAGCCACGGGTCGTACAGCACCAGCAGCAGCACGGCGGCGCACAGCGCGGGGATCAGCGTCCGGCGCCGCCCGGTGCCGATGGCGAGCAGCGTGATCAGCCCGCACGCGGCGGCCCGCAGCACACTCGGTTCGGGTCGGCAGACCAGGACGAAGGCGAGCGTGAGCCCGCCGCCGAGCAGTGCGGTCATCCGCAGCGAGATCCCGAGCCTGGGCGCCAGTCCTCCACGTTCCGCGCGCAGTGCTCTGCCGGGAGGTCCGATGAGCAGGACGAGCAGAATCGCGAGGTTGGCACCCGACACCGCCGTCAGATGCGTGAGGTCGGTCGTCCGGAAGGCCTCGTGCAGTTCCGGGGTGACCCGTGCGGTGTCGCCGACGACCAGGCCGGGCAGCAACGCCCGCGCGTCGGGGCCCAGTCCGTCGGTGGCCTCGCGCAGTCCGGCGCGCAGCCTCCCCGCCGTGCGCTGGAGGAGGCTGGGCGGGCCGGTCACACGGGGCGGGGCCTTGCCCTCGGGCCGCAGCACTGCGGCGACCCGCTCGCCCTTGTGCAACGGGGGCGCCAGCCGACCGCCGATCCGCAGGCGGGTGGAGGGCAGCAGCCGCTGCCAGGCAGCCGTCGCGCCGCTCGGCCGGACGATGACCAGCACCGGCGTCCGCAGCCGCACCGCCGTACCGCCGGGCCGCGTCAGGAGTGTGACCTCCGCGTCCAGCAGGAGGGAGGCGGGCGTGCTGTGGTCGCCGCGCACTCGGGGGAACGTACGCCGGGCATCGGAGGTGAGGGTGATCTCCGCCTCGACGCGCGCGAACTGCCGGGCCAGCCCGGGGACCGGGCCCCGGCGCACATCAGCGCTGTGCAGCCCGGCGGACGCCGCCCCGGCCGCCGCGCAGAGCAGCACCGTCGCGGCAGCCGTGGCGTGCAGCCTCCGCCGGACACGGGCCGGCCTGGCGGCACCGCCCGCCCCGCTCGCACAGACCACGTCGGCCGCATCCCCCTCGCTGGTCTCGCCGGCCGCCCCGGCCGTGTTCCCCTCGCCTACCCCTCCCCCGACGACGCCCCGCCCGACTGCCGTACAGGAGCCGATCCGGCCACGGTCCGCGGAACCGGGCCCAGGCCGCCCGACTCCCTTCGCACGGGGCCCGATCCGGCCACGGTCCGCCGTGCGGGGCCGCCGCAGGCCCGGCACCGCCAGGAGGATCATCCCCGTCCCCAGGCAGAACACCACCCCCATCACCACCCACTGACCGGGAGTGCCGACAGCGAGCCCCGCGCCGGCCCAGGCCGCCACCGCCGGGGCGAGCAGTCGAAGATCGGCCGGGCCCTCCTGGCGGGGGTCGGAGAGGCCCAGCCGCCTGCCCGACGCCGCGTGGATGTCCGGCGCGCTCACGGCTGCACCAAGGGGCGCAGATCGGCGAACCGGCGGTCACCGATCCCGTTGACCTCGCGGAGTTCGTCGACGGACCGGAATCCGCCGTGCTGGGTGCGGTACTCGACGATGTGCTGGGCGAGGACGGGGCCGACGCCCGGCAGCCCCTCCAACTGGTCCGCCGTCGCGGTGTTCAGGCTCACCGGTCCGCCGCCCCCGGCAGCCGCGGGGCCGCCCGCGGCCGGGTCCGGGGCCGACGGGCCGCCCACCACGATCTGCTCGCCGTCCATGAGCACCCGGGCCCGGTTGAGACCCGCCAGGTCCGTCCCGGGCCGCGCCCCGCCCGCCGCTGTCAACGCGTCGTCCACCCGTGATCCTGAGGGCAGCCGGCGCAGCCCCGGGCTCCGCACCTTCCCGCTGACGTCCACCACGATCTGTCCACCGGGCCCGGTGCCGGGCACAGGGCCGGGAGACGGTTCGGGCCTGCCGGCGTCCTCCGCGTCCGGGTCCGCTTCCGGCCCAGGAGCGTGTACCGCCTCACCGACCATGTCCGGAGCCCGTACGGCCTGGGGCCGGGCGGACCAGAAATGCATCCCGGCGAACACGGCGGCGGCGACCAGGACCACGGCGAGCGCGGCAAGGGTCTTCGGCTCCAGGCCGCATCTGAGCTGCACCCACATCGGCAGCCGCTCCCGCACCGCGAACACGGCCGCCGTCCACCGCCCCACGGAAGCCGCAGCCGACGCCGGAGCAGCTCCGGCCATCGCCGTATCCGCGGCCTCGGGCACCTCCGCATCGCTGCCCGCGGCTCGCGATACTCCAGAAGCCGGGACAGGAACCGAAGCGGAAGGCGGAACCATCGAGTCCGAAGGTGGGGCCGAGGCCATACCCGTCCCCCACCGTGCGACGCGCCCCCCGTGCCCGCCCGCCATGAGCGCGTCGGCCCTGCTGCGCGCCGCCGCGGCCGCCTCGGCGCGGCCCGTCTCCCGTCGGCGGCGGCCCGGTCCGGAGCCCGCCGCACGCCGGAGGCGGCCGTCGGAAGCCGGGGCACGTCCGGGCCCGCTGGTTGCACGATGTGATCGGGAAGCCATGCCTCAGGACGCTAGACACTCATGCCAAAACCCGCTGAGCGCACGCGATTTCAGTGGATAAGCAACCTGATGTGGATAACTCCCCCACTCCGAGGAGTGACCGAGCCACCTCAGCGCGGCGAGACCACCGCGCCCAGCAGCCCCGGGCCGGTGTGCGCGCCGATCACCGCGCCCACCTCACTGACGTGCAGGTCCACCAGACCGGGCACGCGCTCCCGCAACCGCTCGGCCAGCCGGTCCGCCCGCTCGGGGGCCGCCAAGTGGTGCACCGCGATGTCCACACCCCCGCTGCCCGCGCGCTCGACGACGATCTCCTCCAGCCGGGCGATGGCCTTCGAGGCCGTCCGGACCTTCTCCAACAGCTCGATCCGGCCGCCGTCCAGCTGGAGCAGGGGTTTGACCGCGAGGGCCGAACCGAGCAGGGCCTGCGCGGCGCCGATCCGGCCGCCTCGGCGCAGGTAGTCCAGGGTGTCGACGTAGAAGTACGCGGAGGTGCCCGCCGCACGCTTCTCGGCCGCCGCCACCGCCTCGTCCAGGCCGCCGCCCGCCTCGGCGGCCTCCGCGGCCGACAGGGCGCAGAAACCGAGGGCCATCGCGACCATCCCCGTGTCCACCACCCGCACCGGCACCGGAGCGTCCTTCGCCGCGAGCACCGCCGCGTCGTAGGTACCGGAGAACTCCGCGGACAGGTGAAGGGAGACGATGCCGCTCGCGCCGGTCTCCGCGACGGCCCGGTAAGCGGCGGCGAAGACCTCGGGGCTGGGCCGGGATGTCGTCACGGAACGGCGTTTCTGGAGGGCCAGGGCCAGGGAACGGGCCGAGATCTCGGTGCCCTCCTCCAGGGCCTGGTCCCCCAGGACCACGGTCAGCGGCACCGCGGTGATGCCGTGCCGCCGCATCGTGTCGGGCGGCAGGTAGGCCGTTGAATCGGTGACGATCGCGACATGGCGGGACATGAGCGGGAGGTTACCCGCAGGGCCGGGGAGTCGGCAGTCCGACCCCGCCCGAGTGATCAGTCGCGATCGCTTCACCTCGCATCCTGCCGCCCTCGGTCACCGGTGGTCGCAGCGTTCCCCGGCGCGTCCCGGCCGGCCGCCGGCCGCGTCGCAGCCGACGCACCCGGTGACGCCGCTCAGTTGGAGGTCTCGGTCTCGGGCCGGGCCGTCTTCTGCCACGGGTAGGTGGTGCCCTGCCGGGGGTCCCGGGCGGTGATGGCTTCCGGCGCGTCCGATGCCCCGCCCCATTCCCCCGCCGGCTCCGGGCCCTGCCCCCGCCCCTGGTCCTGGTCCTGCCCCGTCGTCGGCTCCTCCTCGACCGTGGTCCAGTGCCGCAGTGCCCCGGACTCCACGTCGATCTGCGCGTTCAGCGCCGACAACTCGTCGTCGGCGAACTTGCGGGCCCGGTCCCGGGCGGCCCAGCGCAGCGAATCGGCAGACCGGGTGATCTGCGCGGTGCGCTCCTTCAGGCCGGGAAGCCGCGCGGTCACCGTCGCCTTGTCGGGCTCGCGCTCCAGCGCTTTCAGCTCCGCGTCCAGCTCATGTCCGTGCGCGCTCAGCCGGTCGAACAGGCCCAGGGACTCGGAGAGCGACGCGTCCTCGGCCGCGCCAGCCCGCAGCGCGTCCTGTGTGGCCCGCATCGATGTACGCAGCGAGAGGCGCAGCTGGGCCAGCTCTGCACCGACGCCCAGCTGCCCGTAGCTCTTCGCCCGCAGGGTGGTGTCCTCGACGGTGCGGCGCGCCTGCGTGATCGTGCGGTCCACGCCGCGCCTGGCCGCTCCGACGACCTTGACGGTGGCGTAGACGCCCAGGGCCATGAGGGCGACGACGAGCAGCCCCAGGATCAGGATCACGGCTTCCATGAGCGCCCCTCGGATGGTGTGACGGTCTCCGGCACCCGTTCACCGGTCTTCTCCACCGTAAACGGAAGAGGCAGGTTAGGGGTTCCGGCGGAACCCCTAACCTGCCCGTAAGGGAAAGCCCTCACATAAGGGGAAAGCCCTCACGGGCCTTCCCCGGCGCAGCCACGGCTACGCGGGAACGATGTTCACCAGCTTCGGTGCGCGGACGATCACCTTGCGGATGCCCGCCCCGTCCAGCGCGGCGACGACGGCCGGGTCGGCCAGGGCCAGGGCCTCCAGCTCCGCGTCCGTGATCGACGGGGAGATCTCCAGGCGCGCCTTGACCTTGCCCTTGACCTGCACCACGCAGGTCACGGTCTCGTCCACGACGTACGCCGGGTCGGCCACCGGGAAGTCCTGGTGCACGACCGACTCCGTGTGGCCCAGTCGGTGCCACAGCTCCTCGGCGATGTGCGGGGCCAGCGGCGCGATCAGCAGCACCAGGGCCTCGGCGACCGGGCGGGGCAGCGGGCCGCCCGCCTTGGTCAGGTGGTTGTTCAGTTCGGTGACCTTGGCGATCGCCGTGTTGAACCGCATGCCGGCCATGTCGCCGCCGACACCGTCGATCGCCTTGTGCAGCGCGCGCAGCGTGTCCTCGCCGGGCTCGGAGTCGACGACGGTGACCTCGCCGGTCTCCTCGTCGACGATGTTGCGCCACAGCCGCTGCAGCAGCCGGTACTGGCCGACGACCGCGCGCGTGTCCCAGGGCCGCGACACGTCCAGGGGACCCATCGCCATCTCGTACAGGCGCAGCGTGTCCGCGCCGAACTCGGTGCAGATCTCGTCGGGCGTGACGGCGTTCTTCAGGGATTTACCCATCTTGCCCAGGACGCGGGAGACCTTCTCGCCCTGGTAGTAGTACGCCCCGTCGCGCTCCTCGACCTCGGTGGCCGGGACCGCGATGCCGCGGCTGTCCCGGTAGACGAACGCCTGGATCATGCCCTGGTTGTACAGCTTGTGGAACGGCTCCGCGGAGGAGACGTGGCCCAGGTCGTGCAGCACCTTGGACCAGAAGCGGGCGTACAGCAGGTGCAGGACGGCGTGCTCGGCGCCGCCCACGTACAGGTCGACACCCCCGGTCGGCTGCCCCTCGCGCGGGCCCATCCAGTACTCCTCGATCGCCGGGTCGACCAGCTTCTCGGAGTTGTTCGGGTCCAGGTAGCGCAGCTCGTACCAGCAGGAGCCGGCCCAGTTGGGCATGGTGTTGGTCTCGCGGCGGTACTTCTTCGGCCCGTCGCCCAGGTCCAGCGTGACGTTGACCCACTCGGCGTTGCGCGACAGCGGGGTCTCGGGCTGGGTGTCGGCGTCGTCCGGGTCGAAGGTGCGCGGCGAGTAGTCGTCGACCTCGGGCAGCTCCAGCGGCAGCATCGACTCGGGCAGCGGGTGGGCGATGCCCTCCTCGTCGTACACGATCGGGAAGGGCTCGCCCCAGTAGCGCTGGCGGCTGAACAGCCAGTCGCGCAGCCGGAAGTTGACGGTGCCCTCGCCGACGCCGTGCTCCTTCAGCCACTCGGTGATGCGGGCCTTGGCGTCGGCGACACCCAGACCGTTCAGCGAGATCTCGTCATTGGCGGAGTTGACCAGCTTCGCGTCGTACGAGGCGAAGGCGTCCTCCCACGTCGAGGCATCCGTGCCGCGGTCGTCCGACGGCTCGACGACACAGCGCACCGGCAGCTCGAAGGCGCGCGCGAAGGCGAAGTCGCGGGCGTCGTGGGCCGGTACGGCCATGATCGCGCCGGTGCCGTAGCCCATCAGGACGTAGTCGGCGATGAAGACGGGGATCTTCTCGCCGCTGACGGGGTTGGTGGCGTACGCGCCGGTGAAGACGCCCGTCTTGTCCTTGGCCTCGGCCTGCCGCTCGACGTCGGACTTGGAGGCGGCCTGCTTGCGGTACGCGGTGACCGCCTCGGCCGGGGAGGCGTGGCCGCCCGTCCAGACCGGGTGGGTGCCCTCGGGCCAGGCGGCGGGGATGATCCGCTCGACCAGCTCGTGCTCCGGCGCCAGCACCATGTAGGTGGCGCCGAACAGGGTGTCCTGCCGGGTGGTGAAGACGGTGACGCTGCCCGCGCCGTCGACCGGGAAGTCGACACGCGCGCCCTCGGAGCGGCCGATCCAGTTGCGCTGCTGCAGCTTGATGGCCTCGGGCCAGTCCAGCCCGTCCAGGTCGTTCAGCAGCCGGTCGGCGTAGGCCGTGATGCGCATGTTCCACTGGCGCAGCTTGGCCTTGAAGACGGGGAAGTTGCCGCGCTCGGAGCGGCCGTCGGCGGTGACCTCCTCGTTGGCCAGGACCGTGCCCAGACCGGGCGACCAGTTGACCGGCGCGTCGGACGCGTAGGCCAGCCGGTACTCGCCCAGGACGTCGGCGCGCTCGGCGGCGCTCAGCGCGCTCCAGTCACGGCCGTCGGGCGTGGCGCGCTCACCGCTCTCGAACTGGGCGACCAGCTCGTCGATCGGCCGGGCCCGGTCCGCCTCGGTGTCGTACCAGGAGTTGAAGATCTGCAGGAAGATCCACTGGGTCCACTTGTAGTACTCGGACTCGATCGTGGCGAACGAGCGGCGCTTGTCGTGGCCCAGGCCCAGCCGGCGCAGCTGCGCCGTCATGTTCTGGATGTTGGCCTCGGTGGAGATCCGCGGGTGGGTGCCGGTCTGTACGGCGTACTGCTCCGCAGGCAGGCCGAAGGCGTCGAAGCCCAGGGTGTGCAGGACGTTGTGCCCGGTCATCCGCTGGTGGCGGGCGAAGACGTCGGTGGCGATGTAGCCCAGCGGGTGGCCGACGTGCAGTCCCGCACCCGAGGGGTAGGGGAACATGTCCATGATGAACTTCTTGGGCTTGGCGGCCAGCTCCGGGTCGCCCGCCAGGTCACCGGCCGGGTTGGGCGCCTCGTAGGTGCCCTCGGCATCCCAGAAGTCCTGCCAGCGTGCCTCGATGTCGGCGGCCATCGCTGCCGTATAGCGGTGCGGCGCAGCAACGTCGGCTGCGGAATTCGTCTCGCTCATGATCCTCAAAGCTCCATCGATCGTCATCTGCCGGCGCCCACGTCGTACGGACACACGTCCACGGAAACGAAAAATCCCCTCGCACAGGAGGGGACGCCGCGCTGATGCCGACCAGGCATTCTCACCGGTCGGGACTGATCAGCGCGGCTCGCTAAGCAGAAGGCCTACGGCACGCATGGCGTCAGGGTACCGCACAGGGCCGGTCCGCCTCCGGGCAGTGGCCCGGGAGCGGCCCGCACACACAGAACGGCGGGCCATCCGATCCGGATGGCCCGCCGTTCCTTCTTCACTGTGGAGCTAAGGAGAATTGAACTCCTGACCTCTTGCATGCCATGCAAGCGCTCTACCAACTGAGCTATAGCCCCTCGTCGCGCCGCCCGGTTTCCCTGGCGACATCGAGAACAGTACCGGTCACCCCGCCCGTCCACCAAATCGATTCCGGTCCGCCCGGTTTTCGCCCGCCTCGGGAGGGGAAGCGGTCAGGCCGTCGCGAAGGAGTAGAAGCGCTTGAGCGTGCAGTGCTCCTCCAGGAGCCGGCCGTAGATCGGCTCCCCCTCCAGCTCCCGGTAGGTCTCGATGGGGTCGCCTTTTATGATCAGCGCCCGCGCGCATTCCTCGCACCAGTACTGGTAGTCCGCGTTGACCGGGTCCATGTCCCTGACGATGGGCGTACCGCTGCCGCACCAGTCGCATTTCCGCCTGTGTGCACCCATGGATCAGCTCCGGCTCCGGCGGACGAGAGGCGGCTTCGGGACCTCGTGGCGGCTCCCAGGCATCGCGCACACCCTCCCGTTCGGTCCGTCGCCCCCTCCGGCGGTCCGATTCTGCCATGGCCCCGCAAGGGGGTCAGCCCGCCGGAGTTCCCGCCTGCCGCCGACGTCGTACGAGCCCCGCCGCGGCCCCCGCGCACGCTGCCGCGGCCAGGACCAGCTCGCAGACCAACAGCGCGTGACCCGACCCCTGCGGCCCCGGCGCACCGAGGCGGTTGAGGTAGAGGGTGCCGATGGTCGCGACGCCGATGACCTGGCCGAGCTGGGTCACGGTCACCAGGACACCACTGGCGTCGGCGGCGTCCCCGGGCCGTACGTTCGCCAGGGCCCCCGCGAGGTTGGGGCTGAAAGCGAGAGCCATACCCGCGCCCATGAGCACGAAACCCGCGTACAGCACGAGCCCCCCGCCCTCGCCGCCCCGCAGCACCAGCCCGACCACGACCTCGCCGACGGCCATCGCCACGAAGCCGCCGGGGACCAGACTCCGCTGCAGCCGGGCGGGCCAGCGGCGCCACGTCAGCCCGGCCGCACCGAAGGCCACCGCGGTCGGCGCGCACATCAGCCCCGCGCGCAGCGCCGAGTACCCGAGACCGCCCTGAAGGTGCAGGGTCAGCGTGAAGAGGAAGCCCGCGTTGGTCGCCATCACCAGCAGGATGCGCACCGACGCCACGGCCATCCCGGGCGACCGGAGCACGCGGGGCGCGATCAGCGGCGCACCCCCGCGCGCGGCGAGCCTCGTCTCGTACGCCACGAAGCCGGTGAGCACCACGACGCAGGCGAGCAGGCAGATCCACGTCCAGTCCGGCCAGCCCAGCTCCTGGCCGAGCACCAGCGGAACGGTCAGCAGGGTGACGCCCGCGGCGAGCAGGACCAGGCCCACCGGGTCGAACCCGCGCGCCCGCGCCTCGCACCGGGTCTGCCCGGTGCGAGGTTCGCCCGGCAGCACGCGGGCGCCGAGCACCAGCAGAACGAGCCCGATCGGCACGTTGACCAGGAAGACCGGCCGCCAGCCCGCCCCGAACAGGTCGACGCTCACCAGCACCCCGCCCACGACCTGTCCCGCGGCGGCCCCCGTGGCCAGCACGGCGCTGTAGGCACCGATCGCGCGGACCCGCGCCGCCCCGGTGAAGTGCTGCTGGATCAGGCTGAGCACCTGCGGGATCATCACCGCCGCGCCCGCCCCCTGGACCACCCGGAACGCGATCAGCTGCCCCGAGTCCGCCGCCAGTCCGCAGGCCAGCGAGGCCGCGGTGAAGACCGCGAGTCCGGCCAGATGCGCGCGGCCGTGCCCGAACACTCCTCCGAGCCGGGCGCCGGCGACGAGGAGGACGGCGTACGAGATGGTGTATCCGGCCACCACCAGCTGCAATCCGGCACCGGACACGTCGAGTTCGGTACGGATCGTCGGGGCTGCGACGTTCACGATGAAGAGGTCGAGCATGGCCATGAACTGGGCCGTGAGCACCACGGCGAGCAGCCGTGCGGATGCCTTGTCAGTGGCGGGAGCTTTACTGGTTACGGAGCGTGAGGCTGCCGTATCGGATGCGGCTGTCATGGGCTCCAGGCTGGTGCCGGACGCATACGGGTAACGAGAGCCCGCTGATGCTGGTACTGGCAGCACCTGGCAACACCCGGGCGCAGCACCGACGATGGGGGCGTGACGACGGTGACGGCACAACAGCACACACGGCGGAACGGACCCGCGCCCGGCAGGAGGTCCGAGCTCGCCGCATTCCTGCGCAGCCGCCGGGCCCGGGTGACCCCGGCCGACGTGGGCATGGCCCCGGGCTTACGACGCCGCACCCCGGGGCTGCGCCGCGAGGAGGTCGCCCAGCTCTCCGGTGTCGGTGTCACCTGGTACACCTGGCTGGAGCAGGGCCGTCCGATCAACGCCTCCTCGCAGGTCCTGGACGCCGTGGCGCGGACGCTTCGGCTGGACCCGCCCGAGCGAGAGCACCTCTACGAGCTGGCCGGGGTCGCCTTCCTGCCGGACCGGGAGTCCGACATCTTCGAGGTCGGCGAGGAGATCCAGGGCATCATCGACGCGCTCGACCCCCTCCCCGCGGTCGTCTACAACGCGCGTTACGACGTGCTGGCGACCAATCCCGCCTACCTCGACCTCTTCCGCGTCCCCGTCATGAAGGGGACCCGGGTCCGCAATGCCCTGTGGTCGCTGTTCACGGCCTCGGAGGAGGACTGCCCGGTCGTCCACCGCACCCAGGAGCTGCCCCTGATGGCGGCGACCCTGCGCAGCGGCTACGGACGCCATGTGGGAGAGCCGATATGGGAGACGTTCATCGCGGCGCTGTCGGAGGCCAGCCCCTACTTCGCGCAGCTGTGGCGCAGCGGGGACGTCCTTCCTCCGGGACCGCGCGTGAAGGCCTTCCGGCACCGGGCGGTCTCCGGCGAGATACGGATGACCTCGGTGTCACTGACCGTCAACGGACTGCCGGAGTGCCGGATCGTCACGTACACGCCGGCCGACGAGGAGAGCAGGCAGCTGCTCGCGATCCTGCGGACGCATCGCCGGGGCCCTGATGCCTGTCCTTGACCGTGCATGCGGAAATCCCGCCCCCTGCCGGGGACGGGATTTCCGATTGTGGAGCTAAGGAGAATTGAACTCCTGACCTCTTGCATGCCATGCAAGCGCTCTACCAACTGAGCTATAGCCCCGCTGTCCGCTGTGTTTCCCTGCGCTTCCGCGCTGCGAACAAGAAGAACTTTAGCCTGTGACCAGCCGGAAAGTGAAATCCGGCCCCTGCCGCCCGGAGGCGGCCTGCGGTGACCGGGTCAGGCGTCGTCGCCGAGCACCGGTTCCGGCAGGGTGCCGGCGTTGTGTTCCAGCAGGCGCCAGCCACGGGCGCCCTCGCCCAGCACGGACCAGCAGCAGTTGGTCAGCCCGCCGAGCCCTTCCCAGTGGTGCGCCTCCAGGCCCAGCAGTCGGCCGATGGTGGTCCGGATGGTGCCACCGTGACTGACGACGACCAGCGTGCCGTCGTCGGGCAGCTTCCCGGCGTGCCCGAGAACCACCGGCGCGGCCCGGTCGGCGACCTCGGTCTCCAGCTCGCCGCCACCGCGCCGCACGGGCTCGCCGCGCTTCCAGGCGGCGTACTGCTCGCCGTACCGCTCCACGATCTCCTCGTGGGTCAGGCCCTGCCAGGCACCCGCGTAGGTCTCGCGCAGGCCCGCGTCATGCACCACGTCGAGGCCGGTGACCGCGGCGAGCTCGGCGGCCGTGGCCGCGGCCCGCCGCAGGTCGGAGGCGACGATGGCGTCCGGCTTCAGCGAGGCGAGCAGCCGGGCGGCCCGGCGGGCCTGCGCGACGCCGGCCCCGGTCAGCTCGATGTCCGTGGAACCCTGGAAGCGCCGCTCCAGATTCCAGGCCGTCTGGCCGTGCCGCCAGAGGACGATCCTGCGGCCCCTGCCGCTCCTGCTGCCGTTCAGTTCTGCTCACCTTCCGTGCCGCCGTTGAGCTGCGCGTGCTCGGCGGCCTTGCCGCGGGTCTTCACGGCGTCCTCGGGCAGGGCGATCTCGGGGCAGTCCTTCCACAGGCGCTCCAGCGCGTAGAAGACGCGCTCCTCGCTGTGCTGGACGTGGATGACGATGTCGACGTAGTCGAGGAGGATCCAGCGGGCGTCGCGGTCGCCCTCGCGGCGGACCGGCTTGGCGCCGAGGTCCTTCTGGAGCCGCTCCTCGATCTCGTCGACGATCGACTTGACCTGGCGGTCGTTGGGGGCCGAGGCCAGCAGGAAGGCGTCGGTGATCGACAGCACGTCGCTGACGTCGTAGGCGATGATGTCGTGCGCGAGCCGGTCGGCAGCCGCCTGGGCGGCGGCGTTGATGAGCTCGATGGAGCGGTCAGTGGCGGTCACAAGCAGGCTTTCGTCGTCGGTCGGATAGACCCCTAGGGTCTCACGGGGAACCGTCGGCCCACGCAGTCATATTCCGGGGACCGCCGACGGCCGGCCGGAAGCCCGGGCCGGGGCCGCCCGCCGACTGCCGCGGACCGACCGGAGCCTGGCTTCGGAGACACGGGCCGGTGCCGCCGGCCGAACACCCGCGACCCGGCCGGGAGACCGCGCTCCGGAGGTCCGGGCCGCACCGCCCCGGACCTCCCGCGACCGCCGGCCGGGGGCTACTCGGTCCTGTAGTCCTGGCCGAGGAGGACGGACACGTCCGCGTTCCCGGCGGGCCTGCCCTTCTTCACCGTGCTCGTCGGCAGTCCGAGGGTCTTGGCGACCTGGGTCGCCTTCTCCTTGTCGGCCGCCTCGGCGTAGACCACCTGCGAGGAGGCGGCCGCGTCGGCCTTCCCGCTGTTGACGAAGGCGAAACCGCCGTTGACCAGCTTGCCCCGGGCGGACTCGGTGCCGCCGGTGTCGCCGGTGGCGTTCTTGATCCCGACCCGGATCACCCCGTCCGCGGACGGCGCCTTGACCGTGCCGCCGAGGATGTCCTCGACCACGCTCTCGGTGGCCGCGTCGGTGAGGGTGCCGTCGTCCTGGACCGGCAGCAGCGCCGTCCTGTAGTCGCCGATCTTGGCGTGCTCGGCGAGCTTGGCGAGCGAGGCCCCGAGGTCCTTCTCCGGCAGCGACGGGTCGAGGATCTGGGCCAGCGTCTGGACGGTGACCGTGGCGGCCTTCGGGTCGTCGGAGATCTTCCGCAGCACCCCGCGCATGACCTGTCCGAACCGCATCAACTGCTTGGCCTCGGCCTCGCCGGGCCCGCGGTACGTGGCGTACGCCACGGCCATCTGGCCGCTGAGCGTCTGCGCCTCGCCCTTCTTCACCAGCTCGCCGGAGCCCTTCTTGGCGCCCGGCACCGCGGTGTCGGTGTCGACCTCGATGTTGCCGACGAGGTCGACGAGGTTCTCCAGATACGGGGTGTCGAGCCGCCAGGTCCCGCTGATGTCGGTGCCGAGCAGGGTGTCCAGGGAGTCCCGGGTCCCGGACGTGCCGTCGTCGTCGACCGACTTGCCGAGGGTCGTGGTGGTCCCGTCCTCGTCGGAGACGGCGAGGGAGTTGGGGAGCAGGACCGTGGTCCCCTGCTTGGTGGTGACGTTGTCGACGAGCAGGGCTGTGGACGTGCCGCCGCCCTTGGTGTTGTGGAGGTGCACCACGATGACGTCCCGGCGCTGCGGACCGGTCGTCGCGGTGTTCTCCTTCTCCCCGCCGGACAGGCCGGGGATCTTGCCCGCCGACCACAGGTAGCCGACGCCGCCGAGCACGGCCAGGGCCGCGACGACGATCAGCGCGACGATCCGGTTGCGGCCCCGGCGGCGCGCCTCCTCACGGCGCTCACTGCGGCTCTCGGTGAACTTGAGCCAGTCGATGACGTCCTCGGAGTCCTCGTCGGGCTCCTCGATGAAGGCGAACTGCTCGGTGCGGTAGTCCTCGCCGCCGCGGCGCTGCCCGGGCACGGCGGGCTCCGGCACCGGCTGCGGCTCGGGCTCCCGCGGAGGCGCCGGGGGCGGGGCGGGCGCCGGGGGCGGGGCGGGCGCCGGGGGCGGGGCGGGCGCCGGAGCCTGCTGCGGGATGCCCCACTGCTGGGCCGTGTCGACCGCGGCGGACTGCTGCCCGGTCCCGTAGCCGTACGGGTCGTAGCCGTAGTCCTGCTGCGGGGCCTGGTGGGACCGGTCCGCGTAGGGGTCGTAACCCTGCGGCGGCGCGGGGGGATGCTGCTGGGCGTACGGGTCGTAGCCGTACCCCTGTCCACCGTCCTGCGGCTCCTGCAGGCCCCCGTACGGCTGCTGTTGCTGCTGCTGCGCGTACGGGTCGTACTGCTGCGGCCCCGGCTGCTGGTACACCGGCTGCCCGTACTCGTCGTAGCCGATGATCTGCGGCTGCTGGTAGTACGGGTCGTACGGGTTCTGTCGGTCGTTCACCGGTGCCCCTTTCCGTGGCTCACTCGCCGCGGTACAGCTGGCGCTTGTCGATGTAGCGGACCACACCGTCCGGCACGAGGTACCAGACCGGCTCCCCCTGGGCCACCCGCGCACGGCAGTCCGTCGAGGAGATCGCGAGAGCGGGGACCTCCACCAGGGAGACGCCCCCCTTCGGCAGCCCGTCGTCCGTGAGCAGATGGCCGGGCCGGGTCACACCGATGAAGTGGGACAGCGAGAACAGTTCCTCGGCGTCGCGCCAGGTGAGGATCTGGGCGAGGGCGTCGGCGCCGGTGATGAAGAACAGGTCCGCGTCGCCGTGGAGCTCGCGCAGGTCCCGCAGGGTGTCGATCGTGTACGTGGGACCCTTGCGGTCGATGTCGCTGCGGCTGACCGAGAACTGAGGGTTGGACGCTGTCGCGATGACCGTCATCAGATAACGGTCCTCCGCCGGGGAGACGTGCTTGTGGCTCTTCTGCCACGGCTGCCCGGTCGGTACGAAGATCACCTCGTCGAGGTGGAACTGGGCGGCCACTTCACTGGCCGCCACCAGGTGTCCATGATGGATCGGGTCAAACGTCCCGCCCATCACGCCGAGTCGGCGTTTTCCGCGGCCGGTAGGCACTTCCTGCTCTCCCATGCGTGCAGAGCCTACTGGCACAGCTGTACGCCTCGGCCTCAGCGGTCGCGGTTGAAGCGCGTGGTGATCCACACAAGGAGGAGAAGCACGACAAAGGCACCGCCACCGGTGAGGTAGGGGCTCAGGCTTTCGTGATTACCGCCGTGCTCGCCCTCGGCGGCGACGGTGACCAGCTGGTGTGCGGTGCTCGTGAGGCTCATCTTCGGCAGGACCTATCGATCGGGAGTCGGGGGAAGACGTCGCGGACATCGTATGCGGGCGTCCCGGGCACGCTCACGCCGACTCAGTCGTTGTCGTCGTCGTTGCGGTACCCGCGCAGCAGGAACCAGGCCAGCAGAGCGGCTCCCAGAAGGGAGGCGACCAGCACGATGCGGATCGTGCTGCCCGGTCCCTGGTCCCCGGATGCGGCGGCGAACAGAGCAACGGTGTGCGGCATGGCGGGCGTCTCCTCAGTTATCCACAGCCCCCCGCACACCGTAGCCCCAGCCCCTAGGCTGGGTGGTGTCAGGGGGCGAGCGACGTCTCGTACGAACACAGGGGGCCCATTCATGACCGACAGCCACGAGAGCCGCGGCGGTGTGCCGAGCAGGCAGCGCAAGCGTTTCCCTGGGATCTCCTCCCGGGCCTACGAACACCCCGCCGACCGCTCCGCACTGGTCGCGCTGCGCAAGCTGAGCGGCTTCGACACCGTCTTCAAGGCGCTGAGCGGGCTGCTGCCCGAGCGCAGCCTGCGACTGCTCTTCCTGTCGGACTCCGTCCGGGTGAGCGACGCCCAGTTCGCACACCTCAACGACATGCTGCGCGACGCCTGTTACGTCCTGGACCTGGAGAAGGTCCCGCCGATGTACGTCAACCAGGACCCCCGGCCCAACGCCATGTGCATCGGGCTCGACGAGCCGATCATCGTGGTGACCACGGGTCTGGTGGAGCTGCTCGACGAGGAGGAGATGCGGGCGGTCATCGGCCACGAGGCCGGACACGCCCTGTCCGGTCACGCGGTGTACCGCACGATCCTGCTCTTCCTCACCAACCTGGCGCTCAAGGTCGCCTGGATCCCGCTGGGCAACGTCGCGATCATGGCGATCGTGACGGCGCTGCGCGAGTGGTTCCGCAAGTCGGAACTGTCGGCGGACCGGGCCGGGCTGCTGGTCGGCCAGGACATACAGGCGTCGATGCGCGGCCTGATGAAGATCGCCGGCGGCAACCACCTCCACGAGATGAACGTGGACGCCTTCCTCGCCCAGGCCGACGAGTACGAGAAGGCCGGGGACCTGCGCGACTCGGTGCTCAAGATCCTCAACGTACTCCCCCGCTCGCACCCCTTCACCACGGTCCGCGCGGCCGAACTGAAGAAGTGGTCGGAGACCCGTGACTACCAGCGGATCATGGACGGCCACTACCCGCGGCGTGACGAGGACAAGGACACCTCGGTGACGGACTCGTTCAAGGAGTCCGCCTCGCATTACGCCGATTCGGTGCGCAACAGCAAGGACCCGCTGATGAAGCTGGTCGGTGACATAGCAGGTGGCGCCGGTGACCTGGGCGGGAAGCTGCGGGACAAGTTCACCGGCGGGAGCGGCGGCGCCAAGGGCGGTGCTACGGGCGGCTCCGCGCGGCCGTCGGGGACGGAGGGCCCTGAGGACTCGCGGGAGTCCGGGACGGAAGGGAGCTGACCTCCAGCGTCCCGCAGAGCGCGGCGCCGGGCCGGCCCGTGGCGTACGGGTCGGTGCCCGCCGGTCCGCGCGGGACCGCCCGCTCGCCGGCGAGCAGCGGCCGCAGGGCACCCGAGGTGTCGGCCGGGCAGGACTGCGGTCCCGCCTGCAGGTAGCTGGTCTGCACCTCCAGGCGGTGCAGCCGCAGGTCCTCCCGGTCGAACCGGAAGCGCATCTCCCGCCGCACGGTGAACAGCGAGGCGCCGCCCTTGGGCTGGGGACCGGAGACTGCGGGGCGCAGCGCGTACGTGAAGGTGTGGTCCGACACGACCTCCAGGGCGTCGGTGCCGGTCTGGGCGTAGCGCAGGGTGCCCCGGACCCGGATCTCGGGGTCCGGGGTGACCCGGGCCGGGTCGAAGCGGACGAGCCAGCCGGTCGCGGCATGCTGCCCGTCGTCGTAGGGCTCGTTGACGCTGCGGTCGAACTGCTGCATCTGGTCCGGGTCGAGCAGCGACTCCACGGGGCGCACGGCGTTCCCGCTGAGCACGTCGGGGTCGAGCGAGGAGGCCGCCAGGTAGTCCTTGACGGTGGCCAGGGCGGCGCTCACCTGGCTCTCCGAGAAGTCGGCGGTGTGCCGGGCGGCCGGGGGGCTGATGCCCTCCTTGCCCTTCGGGTGGTGGGCGGCGGGGCTGCTCGCGAAGAGGGTGGCGGGCGTGCCCGCGGGCACCGTGCCGCGCGGGGCGAGGGGGACGAGGGTCATCCGCAGCGGTTCGGGCTTCCGGGCCGCGGCCGGGGTCTCGTAGGGGTGGCTCAGACCCATGAAGACGGCCGTGCCGAAGGCCAGGGCTATCAGGATCATCAGAGCGAGGGCGATCCGGGAGCCACTGCGGACGGCCCGTCCGGGCAGGCTGCGGACGGCACGGGCGTGGTCCCCCATGCGTTCCTGGGCGGAGAATTCCTGCAGCCGGGCGGCCCGCACGAAGGACTCGTCGAAGACGAGTGAGCCGTACTCGTCGTCCTGGCCGCTCGCACCGTTCTCCGCCGGGCCATCGGGTGGGTCTCCGCGGTGTGCCATGACTTCTCCCGACTCCGTGAGAAGTCCCCTCTTCGAGCGGAGGAGGGGTCATACATTCAGGGTGGGTCGATCACGATGACGGTAAACGCGGTGACGCCGGGAAACCACCGGGGAGTTGCGCCGGGCACCCGGACGGCGGCGGGGCCCGCCGACATGCCGGCGCCAGGGGTCAGGGGGTGCGTGGGACGGCGGAGACCATCGGGCGGGAATGGTCGTCCGCGTCGGGCGGGGCGGAGCCGGGACCGGGGCCCGGCGCGCTGTCCACGCCACTGGTGGCCGGCGGCGGGACCTGGTCCTGCCGGTCGCCCGAGCTGTTGCGGTAGACGGCGCTGAAGGCCAGGGCGACCATGCCGACCCCCATCAGGACGGCCAGCAGCCAGGCGACCGGCCGGTGCCAGCGGGCCGCCCCCCGGTACGGGCGCAGGGAGCCGCCGTGGCGCCCGTACGGGCCGTAGTCGTAGAAGTCGTCGTCCGCGTCCAGCGGGTCGTCGTAGCCGTCCGGTCCGCCGTAGCCGCCCGGTCCGTAGCCCTCGTCGTCGAAGAGGCCGCCACGGGCTCCGGCGTGCCGGCCGTCGGCCTCGGCACGTGCCTCGGCCGCCGCCAGCAGCCGCTCGACGGCGGTCGGTTCGTGGAACGCGGCGGCCTGTACGAAGTCCTCGTCGAATACCACGGAGGCGAAGTCCTCGTCCGCGCCCCCGCGGTCGTCGTCGGGCTCCCAGCCGTTCGGATACGGCCTGCCCCCCACGTCGTCCGGCACGGTTTCAGACTAGCCCCGGCGGACCGCTTTGGGCAGGGAGACGGCGGATTCGCCCCTCACGAAAGTCACCGCACATGGCCGTCGCCGGTGACGATGTACTTGGTCGACGTGAGTTCCGGCAGACCCATGGGGCCCCTGGCGTGCAGCTTCTGCGTGGAGATGCCGATCTCGGCGCCGAAACCGAACTGGCCTCCGTCGGTGAACCGGGTCGAGGCGTTGACGGCCACCGTCGTGGAATCCACCAACTGGGTGAAGCGGCGGGCCGCGGCCTGCGAGGTGGTCACGATCGCCTCGGTGTGGCCGGAGGACCAGAGCCGGATGTGCGCCACGGCCGCGTCCAGCGACTCCACGACGGCCACCGCGATGTCGTACGAGAGGTATTCGGTCTCCCAGTCCTCGGTCGTCGCCGCCACCACCGTGGCCTTGGAGCCCTCGGCGTACTCCAGCACCCGTTCGTCGCCGTGCACGGTCACGCCGGCCTCGGCCAGGGCGTCCAGGGCGCGCGGCAGGAAGGCGTCGGCGATGTCCTGGTGGACGAGGAGGGTCTCGGCGGCGTTGCAGACGCTGGGGCGCTGGGCCTTGGAGTTGACCAGGATCTCCACGGCCATGTCCAGGTCGGTCTGCGCGTCGACGTACACATGGCAGTTGCCGGTGCCGGTCTCGATCACCGGGACCGTGGACTCCTCGACCACCGTGCGGATCAGCGAGGCGCCTCCGCGCGGGATGAGCACGTCGACGAGGCCCCGGGCGCGCATGAGATCCCGCACCGAGTCGCGGCTCTCGCCCGGCACCAGTTGCACCGCGTCGGCCGGCAGCCCGGAGCCGCCCACCGCGTCGCGCAGCACCCGCACCAGGGCGGTGTTCGAGGCGAAGGCGGAGGACGAGCCGCGCAGCAGGACGGCGTTGCCCGACTTCAGGCAGAGGGCCGCGGCGTCCACCGTCACGTTGGGCCGGGCCTCGTAGATGATCCCGACCACTCCGAGCGGCACCCGGACCTGGCGCAGGTCGATCCCGTTGGGGAGGGTCGAACCGCGCACGACCTCGCCGACCGGGTCGGGGAGGGCGGCGACGTCCCGTACGTCGGCGGCGATGGCACGGATGCGCTCGGGGGTGAGGGTCAGCCGGTCGACGACGGATTCGCTGGTCCCCGCCTCGCGGGCGCGCACCACGTCCTCGGCGTTGGCCGCGAGGATGTCGCTCGTCCGCACTTCCAGCGCGTCGGCGATCGCCAGGAGCGCGTCGTCCTTCGCCGCGCGCGGAAGTGGCGCGATGTCGGCGGCCGCGGAGCGGGCCCGGTAGGCGGCCTGGGCCACGGGAGACATGTTGTCGTACGGCGAGAGCGTGGTCATGCCCGCAGAGTAGTGCGCACACTGCGGGCATTCCGCACGCATCCCGTGATGCGAGACAGCCGTTTCACCGGCGGCGGCCGGGTCAGTACGGGTGGACGCCGACGGGGGCGGCCGGGGGCGGGCCGTATCCCTCGGCGACCCGCTGGTGGTAGGTCTCGCGGTCGATGACTTCGAGGCCGACGATCGACCAGGGCGGCAGGCCGGCGCTGGAGCGGTGCTCGCCCCACAGCCGCAGGGCCACCGCCGCCGCGTCGTGCAGGTCGCGGGCCTCCTCCCAGTAGCGGATCTCCGCGTGGTCGTTGGCGTAACGGCTGGTCAGCAGGAACGGGTGGTCGTGCGCGAGCTGTTCGAGCCCGCGTCTGACCTCCTTCAGGGGGAACTCGGTCCCGGAGACGCAGAGGGTGATGTGCCACAGCTTCGACGGGGCGTGCTCCTGGCCGGCCGGTCTCGGCTCCGGCCGGGGGGTGCGCTCGTCCCTCCGGTCCACGGGCCCGCTCCCGTCGAAACCGGTCCCCGCTCCGACACTGGTAAGGGTGCGGCCACCCGTTCCTCGGGGCGGCGCCCCCGGGCGCGCTCGTCTCACCGGCGGCCTCCCTGTGATGTGTTGCTTTGCTGTACCCCGCAGTTTCCCTGCTACAAAGTGGACCAGTCCGCGGCCCGGTGTGGGGCGGTTTTCGTGAAGGTCTCTGTCCGATGGCTGGACTTTCAGCCGTTTCAGGGGTGGGTCAGCCGTGCAGGACGACGAGATCGTCCCTGTGTACGACCTCGCGCTCGTAGGCGGGGCCGAGATCCCGGGCGAGGTCCCGGGTGGAGCGGCCCAGGAGCTGCGGCATCTCCTTGGCGTCGAAGTTGACGAGCCCGCGGGCCACCGGCCGGCCCTTCAGATCGCGCAGCTCCACCGGGTCCCCCGCGCTGAACTCGCCCTCGACCGCAGCGATCCCGGCGGGCAGCAGGGAGCTGTGGCGCTCCACGACCGCCTGGACCGCGCCGTCGTCCAGGGTCAGCGAGCCGCGCGGGGTCGAGGCGTGGGCGAGCCAGAGCAGCCGGTCGGCGGAGCGGCGGCCGGTGCGGTGGAAGTAGGTGCCGGTGTCGCGGCCCGCGAGGGCGTCGGCGGCGTGGCTCGCGGAGGTCAGGACGACGGGGATGCCGGCGGCGGTGGCGATCCGGGCGGCCTCGACCTTGGTGACCATGCCGCCGGTGCCGACGCCCGCCTTGCCGGCGCTGCCGATGCTGACCCCGGCGAGGTCTGCGGGTCCGGTGACCTCGGCGATGCGGGTGGTACCGGGGATGCTCGGGTCGCCGTCGTAGAGCCCGTCCACGTCCGACAGGAGAACCAGCAGGTCGGCGCGGACCAGGTGGGCGACGAGGGCGGCGAGCCGGTCGTTGTCGCCGAACCGGATCTCGTCGGTGGCGACGGTGTCGTTCTCGTTGACGACCGGCAGCGCGCCCATGTCCAGGAGCTGGTCCAGGGTGCGGTAGGCGTTGCGGTAGTGGGCGCGGCGGCTGGTGTCGTTGCTGGTGAGCAGGACCTGGCCGACGCGGACGCCGTAGCGGGCGAAGGATGCGGTGTAGCGGGCGACGAGCAGTCCCTGGCCGACGCTGGCGGCGGCCTGCTGCCGGGCCAGGTCCCTGGGCCTGCGGTGCAGTCCGAGCGGGGCGAGCCCGGCCGCGATGGCGCCGCTGGAGACGAGGACGACCTCGCGTTCGCCGCCGTCGCGGACCTTGGCGAGTACGTCGACGAGCGCGTCGACCCGGTCGGCGTCGAGACCGCCGGCCGCGGTGGTGAGGGAGGAGGAACCGACCTTGACCACGATCCTGCGGGCTTCCGTGACGCCCTGCCTTGCCCCTGACACCCGGTCCCCCAAGTTCGCTCGCTGGACCCCGCAATCTACGCGAGAGCGGAATCCGGCGCCTTCGCGTTCCGCACCGCGGAACCCTTTTCGCTCATGTCTGTCCCGTTCCGTGTCTGTTCGGTCCCCGTACTCGTTGGGCAGAGGTGGCGGGGCCGGCAGGAGGCCCCCGCGAACCGCGAAGAGGATGTGATCGCATGCGCCGGCTCTCCGTTCCCGGGGCCTGGGTGCACGAGCCCGAGGTCGTCCCGGACGGCCGCGGCAGCTTCCACGAGTGGTTCCGGGCCGCGGACCTGGAAGCGGCGGCCGGGCACGCGCTGGGGGTCGCGCAGGCCAACTTCTCCAGTTCCCGCCGGGGCACGCTGCGTGGGATCCACTTCGCGGACGTGCCGCCGGGCCAGGCCAAGTACGTGAAGTGCGTGCGGGGCGCGGTGCTCGACGTGATCGTGGACGTACGGACCGGCTCGCCCACCTACAAGCGGTGGGAGGCGGTCCGGCTCGACGACGCCGGCCACCGGGCGGTCTACCTCGCGGAGGGCCTCGGCCACGCCTTCATGGCGCTGACGGACGACGCGTGCGTCCTGTACCTCTGCTCCGAGGGCTACGCGCCGAAGCGCGAGCACGGCGTCGACCCGCTCGACCCCGCGCTGGGCATCGAGTGGCCCGCGGACATCGCCCCGCTGCTGTCCCCGAAGGATGCCTCGGCCCCGACGCTCACCGAGGCCGAGGAACAGGGACTGCTGCCCTCGTACGCCGCGTGCGAGGCGTACTACGCGCGACTGCGCGCGGGCGGCCCGGCGGTGCCGGGGGTCAGGGCCGGCGAGCCGTCGTTCAGTCCGGCCGGCCGCTGAGCGGGCGTTCGGCGGCGAGCAGGCCGGGGAAGGCCGCGTGCAGCGCCGGACGCCAGTCGCGGACGGGGGCGATCCCGGCGGCCGTGAAGCGGTCGTGCGCGAGAACGCTGTAGGCGGGCCGGGGGGCGGGGCGGGCGAAGGCGGCGCTGGTGGTCGGATGCACGCGGTCCGGGTCGGCGCCCAGCAGCCGGAAGACCTCCCGGGCCAGGCCGTACCAGCTCGTCTCGCCGCCGCTGGTGCCGTGGTAGACGCCCGCCGGTGCGGTGCCGTCGAGCGCGGCGCGGCCGAGGCGGACCAGCAGGCCGGCCAGGTCGGCGGTCCAGGTGGGCTGTCCGCGCTGGTCGTCCACCACGTCGAGGGTGTCCTTGACGGCTTCCAGTTTGATCATCGTACGGACGAAGTTGGCGCCGCCCGCGCCGTAGAGCCAGGCGGTGCGGACGACATGGCCCGTCTCGGGCAGGGTCTCCAGAACCGCGCGCTCGCCGGCCAGCTTGGTACGTCCGTAGGCGCTGCGCGGGGCGGTCGGGGCGTCCTCCGGGTACGGCCGGTCCGCGTCGCCCGCGAACACGTAGTCGGTGGAGACGTGCAGCAGGACGCCGCCGTGCGCGCGGCAGGCGTCGGCGAGGACGGCGGGGCCGGTGCCGTTGACCCGGAGCGCGGCCTCCTCCTGGCTCTCCGCGTCGTCGACGGCGGTCCAGGCGGCGCAGTTGACGACGACGGCGGGCCGGTAGGCGGCGAAGGCGGCGCGGACGCGGGCCGGGTCGGCGATGTCCAGGGCCGCGCGGTCCGCCGCGACGACGGTGACGCCCTCGCGGGCGAGGGCGGTCGTCAGGTCCCGGCCGAGCATGCCGCCGGCCCCGGTGACCAGCCAGCGCCGGTTCACAGGGTGGCCCTCTCCTTGAGCGGCTCCCACCAGGACCGGTTCTCCCGGTACCAGCGCACGGTCTCGGCGAGGCCGGTCCGGAAGTCCTTGCGGGGCGCGTAGCCCAGCTCCCGGCGGATCTTGGTGCAGTCGACGGAGTAGCGCCGGTCGTGGCCCTTGCGGTCCTCCACGTGGACCACATCGGTGTCCCAGTCGGCGTCGCACGCCTCCAGGAGCAGCCGGGTCAGCTCCTTGTTGGAGAGTTCGGTGCCGCCGCCGATGTTGTAGACCTCACCGGGGCGGCCCTTGGTGCGGACGAGTTCGATGCCCTGGACGTGGTCGTCGATGTGCAGCCAGTCGCGTACGTGGGCGCCGTCGCCGTAGAGCGGGACCGGCCGGCCCTCCAGGAGGTTGGTGACGAAGAGCGGGATGACCTTCTCGGGGAAGTGGTGGTGGCCGTAGTTGTTCGAACAGCGGGTGACGCGCACGTCGAGGCCGTGGGTGCGGTGGTACGCCAGTGCGATGAGGTCGCTCGACGCCTTGGAGGCCGAGTACGGGGAGGTGGGTGCGAGGGGTTCGTGCTCGGTCCAGGAGCCCTCGTCGATGGAGCCGTAGACCTCGTCGGTGGAGACGTGGACGAAGGTGCGGACGCCCGCCTCGTGCGCGGCGTGGACCAGGGTGTGGGTGCCCACGACGTTCGTGCGCACGAAGGCGGCGCCGCCGTCGATGGAGCGGTCGACGTGGGACTCGGCGGCGAAGTGCACCACCTGGTCGTGCCCGGCCATGAGCCGCCCCACCAGGTCCGTGTCACAGATGTCGCCGTGCACGAAGGAGAAGCCGGGCCGGCCCCGGACCTCGTCCAGGTTGGCCGGGTTGCCCGCGTAGGTCAGGGCGTCGAGCACGGTGACGGCGACGTTCCCCGGGCCGTCCGGGCCGAGCAGCGTACGGACGTAGTGGGAGCCGATGAAGCCGGCGCCGCCGGTGACGAGGATGCGCGTAGCGGTCATGAGGAGATCTGCACCTTGCTGTGGTCGCCGAGGACGAGACGGTGGGCGGAGGGGCTGCGGGGCGCGGGCGTCACCTCGACGTCATGGCCGATCAGCGACGCCTCCACGCGCCGCACCCCGTCGATGGACGCGCCCCGCAGCACGATGGAGTACTCGATCTCGCTGTCCTCGATGCGGCAGTTCTGGGAGACCGAGGTGAACGGGCCGACATAGGCGTCGCTGATCACCGAACCGGTCCCGATGATGACGGGCCCGACGATCCGGCTGCGGGTGACCCGGGCACCCGGTTCGATCAGGACCCGGCCGATGATCTCGCTCTCGCCGTCCACGTAGGCGCCCTCGGTGCACGGCTCGACGCCCTCCAGCACGGTCCGGTTGACCTCCAGCATGTCCGTGACGTTGCCGGTGTCCTTCCAGTAGCCCCGGATGATGGTGGAGCGCACGTCGCGTTCCTGGTCGATCAGCCATTGGATGGCGTGGGTGATCTCCAGCTCGCCGCGCCAGGAGGGCCGGATCGAGCGGACGGCCTCGTGGACGGCCGGGGTGAAGAGGTAGACGCCGACCAGGGCGAGATCGCTCTTGGGGTGCTCCGGTTTCTCCTCCAGGGCCACCACCCTGCCGTCCCCGTCCAGCTCCGCGACGCCGAACGAGGTCGGGTCGGGCACCCGGGTCAGCAGGATCTGCGCGTCGGGCCGGTCAGCGCGGAACTCCTCGACCAGGCCCGCGATCCCGCCGACGATGAAGTTGTCGCCCAGGTACATCACGAAGTCGTCGTTCCCCAGGAAACGCTGGGCGATCAGGACCGCGTGGGCGAGGCCGAGGGGTTCGGACTGCGGGATGTAGGTGACGTCGATGCCGAAGCGCGAACCGTCGCCGACCGCCGCGCGGATCTCCTCCTCGGTGTCGCCCACGATGATGCCGACCTCGGTGATACCGGCTTCCGCGATGGCCTCCAGGCCGTAGAACAGCACCGGTTTGTTCGCCACCGGCACCAGCTGTTTGGCCGAGGTATGGGTAATGGGACGAAGCCGGGTGCCCGCCCCACCGGAAAGTACGAGAGCCTTCACAGTTTCTGCCCCCACGATGCGAAATGGCCGATGAGATGGCGGTCCTGACGTAGCTGTGACCTCCGGCCGACCTTACTGAGAATCGCCCTCACTTCCGTGGTGAAACGGCACGCCCCACCCCTTGCCCGCACATCCGGGGCGCTCTCGCACATTTCCTTACGCCGAGCGGGTGAATTCATGGACATGGCAAAGGGGTACAGGCGGGCGCTCGTTTCTCACGAAGCTTGTACTCCCCTCTCATCGCCGGACCCGCCGCATTCCCCACGGTGGCGGGGACCCCCGCGCCACCCCGCCCCCGCCCGGCTCGCCGCGGAGCCGGCCGCCCCCGCCCCGGCGCGGACGACGCCGAACGAATGCCGGCCCGGCGCAGCGCCGTCCCCGAGACCAGGGGCCTGGAGGCCCGAGGACGCGCGAAGGGGCCCGGCACCGCTCGACGGGAACGGTGCCGGGCCCCTTCTTTACGGGCTCCGCTTCTTTACGGGCTCCGCCTTACGGGGCTTCCGTACGGGCTCCGCCCTACGGGTGGCGCAGGCGCCAGCCCTGCCAGGCGGACTCGATCATCTCGTCCACGCCGTACCGCGCCGACCAGTCCAGCTCCTCGCGGATGCGGTCGGCGGCGGCGACCACGCGGGCCGGGTCGCCGGGGCGGCGGGCGGTGACCTCGGCGGCGGTGTCCTCGTTGCCCGTGACCTTGAGGATGCGCTCGACCATCTCGCGCACCGAGCTGCCCTCGCCGCGGCCGATGTTCAGCGTGAGGTCCGTGCCGGCCTCGGCCCCCTCCAGCCGGCGGGCGGCCGCGAGGTGGGCGGAGGCGATGTCCTCGACGTGGATGTAGTCGCGGATGCAGGTGCCGTCCGGCGTCGCGTAGTCGTCGCCGAAGATGCGCGGGGACTCGCCCGCCTCCAAGCGCTCGAAGACCATCGGGATCAGGTTGAACACACCGGAGTCGGCCAGCTCCGGCGCTGCCGCGCCCGCCACGTTGAAGTACCGCAGCGACGCGCAGCGCAGTCCGTGGGCCCTGGCCGCGGCGTGGATCAGCCACTCGCCGACGAGCTTGGTCTCCCCGTACGGGCTCATCGGCGCGCACGGCGTCGCCTCGGTGACGAGGTCGACGTCGGGCATGCCGTAGACCGCGGCGGAGGAGGAGAACACCAGCCGGTCGACGTCCGCCGCGACCATGCTCTCCAGCAGGACCTCCAGGCCGGTGACGTTCTCCTTGTAGTAGTACAGGGGGCGGTCGACGGACTCGCCGACCTGCTTCTTGCCTGCGATGTGCACCACACCGGTCACCCCGTGCTCGCGGATCGCGGCGTCGAGGGCCTGGCGGTCGAGAACGCTGCCGGTCACCAGCGGAACCCCCGCCGGGACCTTGTCGGCGCTGCCGGTCGACAGGTCGTCGAACACGACCACCTGCTGACCGCCCGCGAGCATGGCGCGCACCACGTGCGCACCGATGTATCCCGCCCCGCCCGTAACCATCCAGGTCATGTCGTGCGTCTCCTGTCAGATGCTGTACCCGTCAGCGCTCCACCCTACGTGGACGCCCCGAGGCACCCTCCGGTCGCGCCCGGGGCGATCAATTACGCTGTCCGGGTGCCGGACGCCGACCACTGTTGCACGGTCCGACCGCGCCCCTCGTAACAGCCCTCTGGAACTGGTGGACGATGCCTCGACTGACACTCATCGTGCCTGCGTACAACGTGCAGGGGTACATCGGGGAGTGTCTGGACTCCGTACTCGGGCAGGACTTCACCGACTTCGAAATCATCGGCGTCGACGACTGTTCCCCGGACGGCTCCGGCGCGGTCCTCGACGCGTACGCGGCACGCGACGACCGGCTGCGTGTGCTGCACCTCACGGAGAACGTGGGCCTGGGCCGCGCGCGCAACGCCGGTCTGGACCTGGCGACCGGTGACTACGTCCTCTTCCTGGACAGCGACGACACCCTGGCACCGGGCTCGCTGGCGGCCATCGCGGCGCGGCTGGACGCGACGGACGACCCCGACGTCCTGATCTACGACTACACCCGGACGTACTGGGACGGGCGGCTGCTGCGCAACAAGCGCTCCGACCTGATGACCGAGGACGGCCCGGCCGTCTTCTCGCTCGCGGAGCGGCCGCAGCTGCTGGACCTGCTGCAGATCGTGTGGAACAAGGCGTACCGGCGCGACTTTGTCACCCGGCACGGTTTCCGGTTCCCGCCCGGCTACTACGAGGACGCGCCGTGGACGTACAGCTCGCTCATCGCAGCGGAGCGCATCGCGGTGCTCGACCGTTCCTGTGTGCTGTACCGGCAGCGGCGTGAGGGCGGCAACATCCTCCGGACGGTCAGCCGGAAGCATTTCGACGTCTTCGACCAGTACGATCGGGTGTTCGCCTTCCTGGACGAGCGGCCCGAGCTGGATTCGTGGCGTCCGGCGCTCTTCCGGAAAATGGTCGACCACTTCCTGACCGTGCTGGAGAAGCCGGGCCGGCTGCCGCGCAACGCGCGCGCCGAGTTCTTCCACCGGGCGGCCAAGGACTACCGCGCGCGCCTTCCGGAGGGCTTCGAGCGGCCGCCGGGCGGCCGGGGTTACAAGTACGCGCTGCTCGGGGTCGACTCGTACTCCGCGTTCTTCGGCCTGACCCGCGCCAACAACGTCCGCCACCGCGCCCGGCTGGGCGGGCAGGCCCGCATCGGCCGGGCCAAGCGGGCCGCCCTGGGCATGTTCTACCGGTCCCAGCTGCGGATGCCGCTGGACGAGAACCTCGCGGTGTTCTCCGCCTACTGGGGGCGGGGCTACTCCTGCAACCCGGCGGCGATCGAGGCCGAGCTGGGCCGCCTCGCGCCGCAGGTGCGCCGGGTCTGGGCCGTACGCGCCGAGCACCGCGACCGGGTACCCGCGGGCGTCGAGAAGGTGATCGTCGGCTCCCGCGAGTACTGGGCGGTCATGGCCCGCGCCAAGTACCTCACCAACAACGTGAACTTCGGCGACACCATCGTCAAGCGCGAGGGGCAGATCCACCTCCAGACCCACCACGGCACCCCGCTGAAGACGATGGGGCTCGACCAGGCGCAGTACCCCGCGTCCACCAGCATGGACATGGAGAAGCTACTGCGCCGGTGCGACCGCTGGGACTACAGCCTGTCCGCCAACCGGTTCTCCACCACCGTCTGGGAGCGGGTCTATCCCTGCCGGTACACCACGCTGGAGACCGGCTACCCGCGCAACGACGTGCTGGTCGGCGCCACCGCGGCGGACGTCGTGAAGGCACGGCACGACCTGGGCCTGGCCGACGGCACGACCGCCTTCCTCTACATGCCGACCCACCGCGAGTACGAGAAGTCCTTCACGCCCCGGCTCGACCTGCCGAAGCTGGCCGAGGACCTGGGCCCGGACGTGACCCTGCTCGTGCGCGGGCACTACTTCTACAAGCCCACCGGCCGGCTCGCCGAGCTCCAGGCCGGCGGCCGGATCATCGACGTCTCCGGTCACGGGAACGTCGAGCAGCTCTATCTCGCGGCCGACGCCCTGATCACCGACTACTCCTCGGCGATGTTCGACTACGCCAACCTGGACCGGCCGATCGTCATCCACGCGGACGACTGGGACACCTACCGGGTGGTGCGCGGCACCTACTTCGATCTCATGGCCGAGCCGCCGGGCGCCGTCGCGACGACCCAGGAGCGGCTGACCGCGATCCTGGGCTCGGACGAGTGGCGCGACGACAGGGCGGCGGCCCTGCGCACGGCGTTCCGGGAGCGGTACTGCGACTACGACGACGGACGGGCCGCCGAGCGCGTGGTGCGCAAGGTTTTCCTGGGCGAGGAGTCCCTGCTGCCGGTCGTCCCGCTCGCCGAGCGCCCCCGGGTCCCCTCCCCGGCCGAGGCGACGGCCCGGGCCTGACGGGCCCCGGAAACGACCGCGGTCCCGGCCCCCTCACGGAAAGGGGGCCGGGACCGCGGTCGTTTCGGAAGCATCACCCGCCTACGCGAACGGGTCGAACTCCTGGTACTCCTTGACGGCCTCGTCGCGCTCGGCCTCGCGGTCGCGGCGGCGCTGGGTGGCCGGACGCGGCGCCTCCAGGCGGTGGTCCTCGCCGCGGCGGCCGAGCATCTCCGCACCGGCCGACACGGTCGGCTCCCAGTCGAAGACGACCGCGTTGTCCTCGGCGCCGATCGCCACGCCGTCACCCGCCCGGGCCCCGGCCTTGCGCAGCTCGTCCTCGACGCCCAGCCGGTTCAGCCGGTCCGCGAGGTAGCCGACGGCCTCGTCGTTGTTGAAGTCGGTCTGGCGCACCCAGCGCTCCGGCTTCTCGCCGCGCACCCGGTAGATGCCGTCCTCCTCCAGGGTGACGGTGAACCCGGTGTCGTCCACGGCCTTGGGCCGGATGACGATGCGGGTGGCCTCCTCCACCGGCTTGGCGGCGCGCGCCTCGGCGATGATGCCGGCCAGGGCGAACGACAGCTCCTTGAGCCCGGTCCTGGCGACGGCGGACGCCTCGAAGACGCGGTAGCCGCGCGCCTCCAGATCGGGGCGGATCATCTCCGCGAGGTCCCGGCCGTCCGGAACGTCGATCTTGTTGAGGACGACGATGCGGGGCCGGTCCTCGAGCCCCCCGTACAGCTTCAGCTCCTCCTCGATCATGTCGAGGTCGGAGACCGGGTCGCGGTCGGACTCCAGCGTCGCCGTGTCCAGTACGTGGACGAGCACCGAGCAGCGCTCGACGTGGCGCAGGAACTCCAGGCCGAGACCCTTGCCCTGGCTGGCGCCCGGGATCAGGCCGGGCACGTCGGCGATGGTGTAGACGGTGCTGCCCGCGGTGACCACGCCCAGGTTCGGGACGAGGGTGGTGAACGGGTAGTCCGCGATCTTCGGCTTGGCGGCCGACAGGACCGAGATCAGCGAGGACTTGCCGGCGCTCGGGTAGCCCACCAGGGCCACGTCCGCGACGGTCTTCAGCTCCAGGACGATGTCCCGCGCCTCGCCGGGCTCGCCCAGCAGCGCGAAGCCGGGGGCCTTGCGGCGGGCGGAGGCCAGCGCCGCGTTGCCGAGGCCGCCGCGGCCGCCCTGACCGGCGACGAAGGCGGTGCCCTGGCCGACGAGGTCGGCGAGCACGTTGCCCTGGCGGTCGAGGACGACGGTGCCGTCCGGGACGGGCAGGACCAGGTCCTGGCCCTCCTTGCCGGTGCGGTTGTCGCCGGCGCCGGGCTGGCCGTTGGTGGCCTTGCGGTGGGGGTGGTGGTGGTAGTCGAGGAGCGTGGTGACGGACTGGTCGACGACCAGGGTCACATCGCCGCCGCGGCCGCCGTTGCCGCCGTCCGGGCCGCCGAGCGGCTTGAACTTCTCACGGTGAACGGAGGCACAGCCGTGGCCTCCGTTACCCGCGGCGACATGCAGTTCGACGCGGTCCACGAAGGTGGTCATGGGTGGAACCTCCAGTTGCATACCTGCGGAAAAATCTCGCTCGTCCCCGTGGAGCCGTCCGGCGGATCACACCGGGCAGCCCCTCTGGGGACAACACGCGAAAGGCGGACCCACTTCCCTAACAGGAAGTGAGGTCCGCCTCCACGTCATACCGCTCGACGAGCGCCGGGAATTCAGCCGGCGATCGGAACGATGTTCACGACCTTGCGGCCACGGTGCGTGCCGAACTCGACCGCACCGGCGGCGAGGGCGAACAGCGTGTCGTCGCCGCCACGGCCGACGCCCGTGCCCGGGTGGAAGTGGGTGCCGCGCTGGCGGACCAGGATCTCACCGGCGTTGACGGCCTGACCGCCGAAGCGCTTCACGCCGAGCCGCTGAGCATTGGAATCGCGCCCGTTCCGGGTGGACGATGCGCCCTTCTTGTGTGCCATGTGTTCTCAGTCCCTTACTTCGCAGCCGCGGGAATACCGGTGACCTTGATCGCCGTGTACTGCTGACGGTGACCCTGGCGACGGCGGTAGCCGGTCTTGTTCTTGTAGCGAAGGATGTCGATCTTCGCGCCCTTGTGGTGGTCCACGACCTCGGCCTGGACCTTGATGCCGTCCAGCACCCACGGGTCGCTGGTCACGGCGTCGCCGTCGACAACGAGCAGGGTAGAGAGCTCTACCGTGTCGCCAACCTTGGCGGTGGAAATCTTGTCAACCTCAACGATGTCGCCGACAGCAACCTTGTGCTGGCGACCACCGCTGCGCACGATGGCGTACACGCGGATCTCACTCTCACTCGAAGCGGAAACCTCTGATGCCAGCCGCTCACACGGGCCCGGAGACCCATGACGATCCGGAGTGGACGAGCGGCCTCTCCCGTGCGAGCGGGAGGTCGGTGCTCAGAGGTGTGGCGAACAAACGCCGACGGTCAAGGCTACGGGGCCCCGCACAGCCGGTCAAACCGGGCCCGGTTCCCCTCAGGCCGCGGCGCTCCTGACGTACTCGGCGTACGCGTCCCTGATCCCGTCCTCGGACAGGTTCAGGTGCTCCAGGATCGTGTACCGGCCCGGCCGGGTCCCCGGCGCGAACGCGACCACCCGTACGAACTCGTCCACGTCGAAGCCCATGTCCTCGGCGGTCACCGGCAGCCCGTGGCGCCGCAGCACCTCGGTCATCCGGACGGACTCCTGGACGGCGCCGCGCAGATGCATGGCGAACGCCGCGCCCAGCCCGCACTGCTCGCCGTGGCTGGCGGCCCGCTGCGGGAAGAGCAGGTCGAACGCGTGGTTGATCTCGTGGCAGGCGCCGGAGGCCGGGCGGCTGTCGCCGGCCACCGACATCGAGATCCCGGTGAGCACCAGGCCCTCGGCCAGCACCTGGAGGAACGCGTCGTCGTCCAGGCCGCCGGGGTGGCGCAGCACGGCCTCACCGGCCTGCCGGGCCATCGCGGCGGCCAGACCGTCGATGTCCTCGCCGTTGACCCGGTGGGCCAGCTCCCAGTCCGCGACGGCGGAGATGTTGGAGAGCGCGTCCCCGATGCCGGACCGCACGAAGCGGGCGGGGGCCTCGCGGATGACGTCGAGGTCGATGACCACGGCGATCGGGTTCGGCACGCCGTACGAGCCGCGGCCCGCGTCGTTGTCCAGCGTCGCCACCGGGGAGCACAGCCCGTCGTGGGACAGGTTCGTCGCCACGGCGACCAGGGGCAGCCCGACGCGCGCCGCGGCGAACTTGGCGCAGTCGATGATCTTGCCGCCGCCGAGGCCCACCACGGCGTCGTACCGCTCCGACTTCATGGCCTCGGCGAGCTTGACCGCGTCGTTCAGCGTGCCGCCGCCCACCTCGAACCAGGAGGCGCCCGGCAGGCTGTCCGAGAGCCGTTCCCGCAGCGCCCGGCCGGAACCCCCGCTGATCGCGACCGCCAGCTTGCCCGAGCCGGAGATCCGCTGATCGGCGAGGACACCCGCCAGATCCGCGAGAGCCCCGGCCCGGATGTCGACGACGACCGGCGCGGGTATCAGCCGGGTCAGTACTGGCACGCGATCTTCCTGCCCTTGGCCAGGTCCTCGTGGTTGTCGATCTCGACCCACTTGACGTCGCCGATCGGCTCCACGTCGACCTTGAAGCCGCGGTTGACGAGCTCCTGGTAGCCGTCCTCGTAGTAGAGGTCCGGGTCGCGCTCGAACGTCGCCTTGAGCGCGTCGGCCAGCTCGCCGGCCGCCTCGCCCTCGATGAGCGTGACGCCGATGTACTCGCCGGTGGCCTCGGCCGGGTCCATCAGCTTGGTGATCCGCCGGACGCCCTCGGCCGGGTCGACGACGACCTTCATCTCCTCGTCGGCGAGCTTCTTCACCGTGTCGAGGGCGAGGATGATCTTCTTGCCGTCGCCGCGCGCGGCCAGCAGCGTCTTCTCGACGGAGACCGGGTGCACGGTGTCGCCGTTGGCGAGGATGACCCCGTCCTTGAGGGCGTCCCGGCCGCACCACAGGGAGTAGGCGTTGTTCCACTCCTCGGCCTTGTCGTTGTCGATCAGCGTGATGCTGACGCCGTACTTGGCCTCCAGCGCCGCCTTGCGCTCGTACAGGGCCTCCTTGCGGTAGCCCACGATGATCGCGACCTCGGTCAGGCCGACCTCGGCGAAGTTGCCGAGCGTCAGGTCGACGACGGTCAGGCTCTCCTCGTCGCCCTCGGGGCCGACGGGCACCAGGGCCTTGGGAAGCGTGTCGGTGTAGGGGCGCAGACGGCGGCCGGCGCCGGCCGCCAGAATCATGCCGATCATGGGGTTCTCCTTGGTCCTTGGTACGGAGTGGTGGTGCGGGTGTCCGGGATGGCGGGCGGCCCGCGGCGGGGTCAGAGTTCGGCCGCTACGTAGCCGCGCAGCCAGGTGCGGAAGTCCGGGCCCAGGTCCTCCCGCTCGCAGGCGAGACGGACGATGGCCCGCAGATAGTCGCCGCGGTCACCGGTGTCGTAACGGCGGCCCCGGAAGACCACGCCGTGCACCGGACCGCCGAGCTTCTCGTCGGCGGCCAGCTGCTGCAGCGCGTCGGTCAGCTGGATCTCACCGCCCCGGCCCGGCTCGGTCTCGCGCAGCACGTCGAAGACGGCGGGGTCGAGGACGTATCGGCCGATGACCGCCAGATTGCTGGGGGCGTCGCCCGGCTCCGGCTTCTCGACCAGGCCGGTCACCCGGACGACGTCGCCGTCCGCGGTGGGCTCCACCGCCGCGCACCCGTAGAGGTGGCTCTGTTCGGGCGCCACCTCCATCAGCGCGACGACGCTGCCGCCCTCGCGCTCCCGGATCCCGGTCATCCGGGTCAGCAGCGGGTCGCGCGGGTCGATCAGGTCGTCGCCGAGCAGCACCGCGAACGGCTCGTCCCCCACATGGGGCTCCGCGCACAGGACGGCGTGGCCGAGGCCGCGCGGATCGCCCTGGCGGACGTAGTGCATGGTCGCGAGGTCGCTCGACTCCTGGACCCGGACCAGCCGCTCCGCGTCGCCCTTACGGGTCAGCGCCGACTCCAGCTCGTAGTTCCGGTCGAAGTGGTCCTCCAGCGCCCGCTTGTTGCGCCCCGTGATCATCAGCACATCGCTCAGCCCCGCGGCGGCGGCCTCCTCCACGACGTACTGGATCGCCGGCTTGTCGACGACCGGCAGCATCTCCTTGGGAGTCGCCTTCGTCGCCGGCAGGAACCGGGTACCGAGCCCGGCGGCCGGTATGACGGCCTTCTGGATCTTGCGCATGGGGGGCTTTCGTGTCGGGGGCGGGAGCGGCCCGGCGCCGCGACGCGGCCCGCCGGCCCCGGGGCGGGGCCGGCCGGACCGCGTCGTCACGGCGCGAGGCGGGTCAGGCCTCGTCGGCCGTGGCCGCGACGGGCGAGGCGGTCTGCTCCGCCGCCACCGTCTTCTTCGCCGCCGCCTTCTTGGCCGTCGTCTTCTTCGCGGCCGTCTTCTTGGCCGCGGTCTTCTTGACGGCCGCCTTCTTGGCCGTGGCCTTCTTGGCGGTCTTGCGGGCCGCCTTCTTGGCCGGAGCCGCCTCGGGCTCGGCCTCCGCCACCGGAGCCTCCACCACGACCACCGCGGCCTCCTCGGCCCCCGCGGGCGAACCGGCGGGCGCGCTGGCCTTGCGGGTGGCACGGCGCCGGACACGCGGCGGCGCGGCCGGCTCCTCGGCCGGGGCCTCGGCGTGCGACGCCTCGACGACCGGGTCCTCGGCGGCGACCGGGTCGGGGCCGGGGACCGGCTCCTCGACCACGGCCGGCGCGAGCTCGGCCGGCTCCGCCGCGGCCGGCGTGGACACGACCGCGTCGGCCGGGGCCGGCGACCCCGCCGGGGCGGTCGCCTTGCGGGTCGCCCGGCGGCGCGTGCGGCCCTGAGGCGCCTCGGCCGCCGGCTCCGGGGCCACCACGGGCTCCGGCTCCGCGACCGGCTCGGCCACGGCCTCCTCCACCGGGGCGGGGGCGGACTTCGGCGCGCCGGCCGGGGCCGACGCCTTACGGGTGGCCCGGCGGCGGCCACGGCCGCGCGCGGCGGCCGCCTCGGCCTCGGCCGCGCTGCTGTACAGCTCCTCGTCCGGGACGAACTCCGGCTCGGGCAGGGCCACCGGCGCGGCGACCTCCGCGGCCACCTCGGCCTCGGTCTCGGTCTCCGGCTCCACCTCGGCGACGTGCTCGTGGCCGTGGTCGTGGTCCTGGCCGGCACCGCCGCGGCGCTTCTTGGAGCGCTTGCCACCGCCACCGCCGCCCACCGAGGTGGGCTGCTCCATGTGGACGATCACACCGCGGCCGTTGCAATGGACGCAGGTCTCGGAGAAGGACTCCAGCAGCCCCTGGCCCACCCGCTTACGGGTCATCTGGACCAGGCCCAGCGAAGTGACCTCGGCAACCTGGTGCTTCGTACGGTCACGGCCCAGGCACTCCAGCAGACGCCGCAGCACCAGGTCCCGGTTGGACTCCAGCACCATGTCGATGAAGTCGACGACCACGATGCCGCCGAGGTCGCGCAGCCGCAGCTGGCGCACGATCTCCTCGGCCGCCTCCAGGTTGTTCTTGGTGACGGTCTCTTCCAGGTTGCCGCCCTGGCCGGTGAACTTGCCGGTGTTGACGTCGACGACGACCATCGCCTCGGTCTTGTCGATCACCAGCGAGCCGCCGCTCGGCAGGTAGACCTTGCGGTCCAGCGCCTTCATGAGCTGCTCGTCGATCCGGTACGTCGCGAAGATGTCGACCTCGGAGGTCCACCGCGACAGCCGGTCCGTCAGGTCCGGCGCCACGTGCGAGACGTATCCGTGAATGGTCTCCCACGCCTCGTCGCCGCTGACGATGACCTTGGAGAAGTCCTCGTTGAAGATGTCGCGGACGACCCGGACGGTCATGTCCGGCTCGCCGTACAGGAGCGTCGGCGCGCTGGAGCTGCCGGTGCTCTTCGACTTCTTCTGGATGTCCTCCCACTGCTGCTGCAGCCGCTCGACGTCACGGCGCAGCTCGTCCTCGCTCGCACCCTCGGCGGCGGTACGCACGATGACGCCCGCGTCCTCGGGGACGATCTTCCTGAGGATGGCCTTGAGCCGGGCGCGCTCGGTGTCGGGCAGCTTGCGGCTGATCCCCGTCATCGAGCCCTCGGGCACGTAGACCAGGTAGCGGCCGGGCAGCGAGACCTGGCTGGTCAGGCGGGCGCCCTTGTGGCCGATCGGGTCCTTGGTGACCTGGACCAGGACGGACTGGCCGGACTTCAGCGCGGTCTCGATACGGCGCGGCCCGTGGGCCATGCCGAGCGCCTCGAAGTTGACCTCACCGGCGTACAGGACGGCGTTGCGGCCCTTGCCGATGTCGACGAACGCGGCCTCCATGGACGGCAGCACGTTCTGGACCTTGCCCAGGTAGACGTTGCCGACGTAGCTGGTGGCCTGCTCCTTGTTGACGTAGTGCTCGACGAGCACGTTGTCCTCGAGGACGCCGATCTGGGTGCGCTCACCGCTCTGGCGGACGACCATGACGCGCTCGACGGCCTCGCGGCGCGCCAGGAACTCCGCCTCGGTGATGATCGGCACCCGGCGGCGGCCCTGCTCGCGTCCCTCGCGGCGGCGCTGCTTCTTGGCCTCCATGCGGGTCGAGCCCTTGATGGACTGGACCTCGTCGAAACCGGTGCCGGGCTCCCGCTCCTCCTTCTTGCGGGGCTCGCGGACCTTGACGACCGTACGCTCCGGGTCGTCCGAGCCGCTCTCGGCCTCGGGCACGGAGTCACCGCTGCGACGACGGCGGCGACGGCGACGGCGGCTGCTGCTCGTGCCGGAGGCGGCGTCGTGCTCGTCGTGCTCCTCGTCGCCCTCGTCCTCGGGCTCCTGCACGGCCTCGCGCTCGTCCTCGGCGGCCTCGTCCGCGTGCTGCGGCTCGGCGGCCTCGTCATCGGCGGCCTCGCCCCGGCGACGGCGACGGCCGCCCCGGCGACGGCGACGCGACGGACGGTCGCCGTACTCGTCGGTGTCCTCGCCGTCCTGCTCGGCGTCGGCCGCGTCCTCCGGCTCCTGCTCGTCCTCGGTCTGCTCCTGCGCCGGGGCGGCGGTCACGGTCTCGGTGGTGTCGGCCTCGGCGGCCTCACCGCGACGGCGGCGACGGCGGCGCGAACCGCCCTGCGACGCGGTCTCGGCGGGCGCGGCCGGCTCCTGGACCGCGGCGATCTCCTCCTCGGGCTCCTCCTCGTGCGAGGCGGCCGCGGCGGCGGCCGCCGCGGTCTCCGGGGTCTGGAACATCGGCTCGGCGAAGACCGGCGCCTGGAAGACGGCGACTGCCGGGCGGGTGGCCCTGCGGCTGCGGCGCGCGGGCTCCTCAGTCTTGGCGGTGAACTCGGGGCGGCCCGCGGCGGCGGTGACCCGGCGGCGCTGACGGCCGCGCGGGGCGGCCTCCTCGACCTCGACGGGCTCGGCGGCCAGCTCCTCCACGGCGGCCTCGGGCAGGCTCTCGCCGGTCTGGACCTCGGCGGGCTGCTCCTCGGCGGCCTTCGGCGCACCGGCCGGAGACGACGCCCTGCGGGTCGCGCGACGGCGGCCACGCGGCGCCTCGACGACCTCGGCCGGTTCGGCGGCCTCCGTCGTCACGGTGACCTCGTCGGTCTCCTCGGCCTCTTCCGCTTCGTCGGCGATCTCGTCGACGGGCTCCACGGAGGCGGCCTGCGGGGCACCGGCCGGGGCGGAGGCCCTGCGACGGGTGCGGCCGCGCGGGGCCTCGACGGCCTCGGCAACGGCGGGCTCGGGGGTCTGCGCGGCCTCCGCCGCGATCTCCACCGGCTCGGCGGCCTTCGGCGCACCGGCCGGGGCCGTGGCCTTGCGGACCGCGCGACGACGGGGGCGGGCCGGGGCCGCGGACTCGGCGGCCTGCTCGGCGCTCTCCACCACGGGGGCCTCCTCGACGATCTCGACCGGCTCGGCGGCCTTGGGCGCACCGGCGGGGGACGTGGCCTTGCGGACCGCACGGCGGCGGGCGCGCGGCGCCTCGGCGACGGGCTCGGGGCTCTCCGTCACGGGGGCCTCCTCCTCGGTCCCGGCCGCCTCGGCGGCCTTCGGCGCACCGGCCGGGGACGTGGCCTTGCGGACCGCACGGCGGCGGGCCCGCGGCGCCTCGGCCACGGGCTCCTCGGTGACCGGCTCGGCGGCCGGGGCGGGCTCCACGATCTCGACCGGTTCGACGGCCTGCGGGGCGCCTGCCGGGGCCGTGGCCTTACGGACCGCGCGGCGGCGGGGGCGGGCCGGGGCCGCGGTGTCGGCGGCCTGCTCGGCGCTCGCACCGGGCTCTCCGGCGTCGACAGCCGGTATGGCCGGCGCGTCGGCAGCGGCCTGAGCGCCTGTCGACGGCGGGCCGGCGGGGCGGGAGGCGGCGCGGCGCCTGCGGCGCGGCGGCAGCTTGTCCCCGGGGGTGTTGTTGTCTTCTGCGTTCCCGGCGGTGCCGGATTCGTTCGGCTGGGGCATGCGGGCGTTTCTCCCGTCGCGCTCCCGGGCGCCGCACCTGGTTCCGGTCCGGCTCGGTCCGCATGGTGGTCGCGGCACCGCCGTCCGGGGCGCGGGCGCCGCACGGGAGCTGAATGTCTGGCTCGCCGGTTCCGTCCGCGGTGTGCGGACGGCCTGGCGAAAGTCTTATGGGTCAGCGCGCGGCCCGGCCCAGGTGGCTCCCGAGCGCGAGGGCTGCGCTACAACGACCGCCTTACGCGGAACCCGGACCTTCCGGCGCCGTCGCGACGGCGGTCCCGGTGGCCTTGGTTGATGCGGCCGGGGCTGCCTCGCGGTCGGGCGCGAGCGGGTCGGTCACCGTGCCGGACTCCTCGTCGAAGAGCCCCTGCGCCAGCCTGGTCACCGCTGCGGGGACCGGCGGCGCCAGGTCGGCCACAACGCGGAGACCGGACAGGACGTCGTCAGGCCGTACGGCAGGTGTCACGTGCCGAACAACCAGCCGCAGTATCGCACAGGCCCTGTCGGCGGACCTATCGGGCGGAAGATCGACGGTCCGGAGGTCGACCACGGCGGAACGGGCGTCGAAGGCCCGCATGCCGTTCTTCGTACGGCGCTCGACCTCGACGGTCTCGGCCGCGTTGAAGGCGGACACGGCCTTCTCCGCGTCCTCCGGGGCCACCCCGTCCAGGCGGATCTCCCAGACGGAGGCGGTCAGCCGGTCGGCGAGACCCGGGGTGCGGGCCTCGACGGCGTCCGTGATGTCCAGGCCGTCCGGCATCGAGTCGTTGAGCAGCTCACGCAGGACGCCCGGGTCACGGGCTTCGGTGAGGGCGATCTCCAGGAACTCGGCCTCGCTGCCCGTACCGGTGGGGGCTGCGTTGGCGTACGACACCTTGGGGTGGGGGGTGAAGCCCGCCGAGTAGGCCATGGGGACCTGGGAACGGCGCAGCGCCCGCTCGAAGGCACGCTGGAAGTCGCGGTGGCTGGTGAACCGGAGGCGGCCGCGCTTGGTGTAGCGCAGTCGGATGCGCTGCACCGCCGGTGCGGGCGGCGGGCCTTCGGGCTGTCGCTTGCCCAGTGGTTCTTCTCCTCGGTGCGGGGCGGGCGCGGTGGCGCGCCGCCCTCGAAATGCGGGTTGCCCGGGGACCCGGACCGGCTCACCCCTGCTGTGCGGATTTCTCCGGGAGCGGGGAGATCTCTGGTCCGGGCGCCGCGCTGGGCACAGTCGTTGCACTACCCAGAGTACGCGCAAGGGGGCTTCCGAGTTCCCCGGGCTCGGGTTCGGGGGGCCCGCCGGCCAGCGCGCGCCAGGCGTCGCGCCTGGCACGGCGGACCGTTTCACGGGCCGAACGCAGCGTCTGCCGGGTCGTACGGCCCACCGCTCGCAGGGCCCGCCCGACCGGGGCCAGGAGGGCATCGCGCAGGACGTGCCCGACCGGGACGCACACCGTGCGGTACGCCCACCGCGCGGGCGAGGCGATCAGGGTGCGGGCGAGCCGGGCGAGGGCCCGGCCGGCCGCCCGGGAGAGATACCCGGCGACCCGCCAGGCGACGCCGAGCGCGGCGGCGATCTCCCGGCCCACCGGGGCCAGGACACGCCGGTACACCCAGACGACGGGCGTGACCAGAAGCACGACGACCAGCCACCGCAGCGCGACGCCGATCCCCCGGAAGACGGCCTCGACGCCCCGGATCAGCTGGTCGAGCACCCAGGCGATGCCGTGGCCCAGCGGGGTGAGTACCCGCCGGTACGTCCAGACGAGCGGGATCACGACGAGGTACCGGACCAGCCACGCCACGGCGAGCCCGACGGGCACCAGGACGTACCGCCACAGGAACACGACCGGCAGCACGAACACCACGCCGAGCAGCCACTTCAGGGCGGCGCCCAGCCACCGCGCGGCCGGGACCAGCGCCTTCCGGTACAACCACCGCAGCGCGTGTCCGAACGGGGTGAGCAGACGCGCGTACACCCATTGGAGCGGCGCCACGATCCCGTACCGCACCACGGGCACCACGACGTGGCGCCACAGCGCCACCCACGGCCGGACGAACACCGCCCGGGCCAGCCACACCAGCGCCTGCCCGAGCGGGACGCAGACGTACCGCCACAGCCACCGCGCCGGGATCACCACCAGCACGTCGAACAGCCGGGCCAGGGCGCGTCCGAGCGGCCGGAACAGCACCCGTTCGGCGGCCCGGACGGTGACGACGAGGGCGTCCCACGCCATCCGTACCGGCAGGACGACGAGGAGCACCACGATCCGGACGGGGATCCGGACGAGTGTGGTGAGGCAGCCGTCACCGCCCTGGTAGTGCGCGGGCGCCTGGTGGGCGCCGTACTCCGCCGGCGCCCGGTGCTTTCCCTGTTCCATGCACCCGATGACGCCAACGCCCGGCCGGGAGGTTTCCCGGCCGGGCGTTCGTCACCGAGCTGTCACACGCCGGGGGTGCGCCCACCGCGGCGCCCCGGGAAGGAGCGGCGCGCCGGCCCGGCCTACTCCGCGCTCTGTCCGGCGCCGCCCGGACGTGCCTGGCGTGCCAGCATGTCGGCGACCCTCATGAACCCGTCGGCACCATGGCCGAGTCCGATGACGCGGCGGGCCTGCCCCTCCGCGGCACGCATCACGCCGGCGTCGATGCCGTGCCGCTCCGAGGCGTGCACGATGTGGGCCATGGAGGACACCGCCGACGTGATCGCGTTGCCCTCCCCGGAGAAGGTCCCGGTGGCCATGTCCTCCGCGCCCGCTTCGAAGATCTGCGGAAGGATCTCGGCGATCCCCTTGGCGAACGGTGCCAGCTCCCGCGCGGTGACCCCCTCGGCCCGCGCCACGGCCAGGGCGTGGGCGTAGCCCGCCATCGCCGTCCAGAAGATGTCGAGCAGGGCGACGTCGTGGGCGGCCGCCCGGCCGATCTCCTCCCCCAGGTGGGTCTGTGTACCACCGAGGGCCGCCAGCGAGGACCGGTGCTTCCGGTACGCCTCCTCGGGGCCGCTGTACAGGAACACCGCGGCGGGTGTTCCGATGGTGACGGTGGGGGTCATGATCGCGCCGTCCAGGTAGGTGATGCCGTGTTCGCCCGCCCACGCCGCGCTGTCCCGTGCCCGGTCGGGGACGTCCGCCGTCAGGTTCAGCACGGTCCGCCCCTTCAGGGCAGCGGTCGCGTCGGGGTGGCGCAGGACGGCGTCCGACGCGTCGTAGTCCACGACGCACACCACGGTCAGCTCGCTCGCCGAGACGGCCTCGGCGACGGACGCCGCTCCCACCGCCCCGCGCTCCACCAGGGCGCGGTCCCTGCCCGGCGTACGGTTCCAGACGGTCGTCCGGAGCCCCGCGTCCAGGAAGGCTCCCGCCAGCGCCCGGCCCATGGGGCCCAGCCCCAGCACGGTCACGGCAGACTCTTGGGTGTACGAGGACATGCCTCAGCTCTCTTTCTGTGCCATATACGAATGAAAGGGGCGTCGATGACGCGCAGCCGTGCCACGGACGTGAACGTGTGTGGAGTGACCGCCGCGATCGCGGTGATCGATGGCAAGTGGAAGACCGCCCTGCTCTGGGCTCTGGAATCCGGTCCGCACCGCCCGGGCGAACTACGCCGGCGCCTTCCCGGCCTCAGCGAGAAGGTGCTGACCCACGCCCTCCGTGAGATGGAGACCGACGGGCTGGTGCACCGCGAGGTGCACGACGTGCTGCCCCTGAAGACCGTCTACTCGCTGACCCGGTTCGGCCGCGAACTGTCCGAGGCTCTGGCTCCGCTGGAGAACTGGGGCCACAGCCGGCTCGACAGACTCGCCGCGGCACAGGACCAACGGGCTCTCTGAACCGCCCTCCTTCCGGACTCCGCCCGCTCCGGCGCCGCGCCGACCGCACGCCATCAGCTTCGCCGCACGCCGAGGCGCCGACAAGTACCCACAAAAAAGTGGGTACCGGCCGGGAAAGGCCAGGCACCCGGGCGGGAACCGCCGCGCACAACGAGTGAGAGGCGCCGGGCCACGTGGGCCCGACGCCTCTCATCGATCACCTTCACTCGCCTGCAGGACGACACCCCCGGCCCCGCGCCTCCGGCGGACCGGTGACTGCCGCGCCGCGGCCGTACGCGGCTACTTCTTGACCGTCAGCGGCAGCAGCTTCTTGCCGGTCGGGCCGATCTGGATACTGGTGTCCATCTGCGGGCACACCCCGCAATCGAAGCACGGCGTCCAGCGGCAGTCCTCGACCTCGGTCTCGTCGAGCGAGTCCTGCCAGTCCTCCCAGAGCCAGTCCTTGTCGAGGCCGGAGTCCAGGTGGTCCCAGGGCAGGACCTCCTCGTAGGTCCGCTCGCGGGTGGTGTACCAGTCGACGTCCACACCGAACTCCGGCAGGGTCGCCTCGGCGCTCTTCATCCACAGGTCGTAGCTGAAGTACTCGCGCCAGCCGTCGAACCGGCCGCCGGCCTCGTACACCGCGCGGATGACGGAGCCGACCCGGCGGTCGCCGCGCGAGAGCAGGCCCTCGACGATGCCGGGCTTGCCGTCGTGGTAGCGGAAGCCGATCGAGCGGCCGTACTTCTTGTCGCCGCGGATCTTGTCCCGGAGCTTGGCGAGACGGGCGTCCGTCTCCTCGGCGCTGAGCTGCGGCGCCCACTGGAACGGCGTGTGCGGCTTGGGCACGAAGCCGCCGATGGAGACCGTGCAGCGGATGTCGTTCTGCCCGGAGACCTCGCGGCCCTTGGCGATCACGTTGACCGCCATGTCGCCGATCTGGAGGACGTCCTCGTCGGTCTCGGTGGGCAGTCCGCACATGAAGTACAGCTTCACCTGACGCCAGCCGTTGCCGTACGCGGTGGCGACCGTGCGGATCAGGTCCTCCTCCGAGACCATCTTGTTGATGACCTTGCGCATGCGCTCGGAGCCGCCCTCGGGGGCGAAGGTGAGGCCGGAGCGGCGCCCGTTGCGGGTCAGCTCGTTGGCCAGGTCCACGTTGAACGCGTCGACGCGGGTGGACGGGAGCGAGAGGCCGATCTTGTCGTCGGTGTAGCGGTCCGCGAGGCCCTTGGCGATCTCACCGATCTCGGTGTGGTCGGCGGAGGACAGCGAGAGCAGGCCGACCTCCTCGAAGCCGGTCGCCTTGAGGCCCTTCTCCACCATCTCGCCGATGCCGGTGATGCTTCGCTCCCGCACGGGGCGCGTGATCATGCCGGCCTGGCAGAAACGGCAGCCGCGGGTGCAGCCGCGGAAGATCTCCACGGACATCCGCTCGTGGACGGTCTCGGCGAGCGGAACGAGGGGCTGCTTGGGGTAGGGCCACTCGTCCAGGTCCATGACGGTGTGCTTGGACACCCGCCACGGCACGCCGGACCTGTTCGGTACGACACGGCCGATGCGGCCGTCCGGGAGGTACTCCACGTCGTAGAAGCCGGGGACGTAGACGCCGCCCGTCCTCGCGAGGCGGAACAGCACCTCCTCGCGGCCGCCGGGGCGGCCCTCGGCCTTCCAGGCGCGGATGATCTCGGTGATCTCCAGGACCGCCTGCTCGCCGTCGCCGATGACCGCGCAGTCGATGAACTCCGCGATCGGCTCCGGGTTGAACGCGGCGTGGCCGCCCGCGAGCACGATCGGGTCGTCGATGTCCCGGTCCTTCGCGGCCAGCGGGATGCCGGCCAGGTCCAGGGCGGTGAGCATGTTGGTGTAGCCCAGCTCGGTGGAGAAGCTGAGCCCGAAGACGTCGAACGCCTTGACCGGGCGGTGGCTGTCCACGGTGAACTGCGGCACCTCGTGCTCGCGCATCAGCGCTTCGAGGTCCGGCCAGACGCTGTAGGTGCGCTCGGCGAGGACGCCCTGGCGCTCGTTGAGCACCTCGTACAGGATCATGACGCCCTGGTTGGGCAGCCCGACCTCGTACGCGTCCGGGTACATCAGCGCCCAGCGGACGTCGCACTCGTCCCACGGCTTGACGGTGGAGTTCAGCTCACCGCCGACGTACTGGATGGGCTTCTGCACATGCGGGAGCAGAGCTTCGAGCTGTGGGAAGACCGAATCGACAGACATCGCGAACTTTCGAGAGCCGGCAGGGGTGACCATCCAGCGTACCTCGCTGCTCAGCTTCCCGGCGCCCGCCGCGGTGCGCCCGCTCAGCTCCCGGACGACCGCCGGATGCGGGCCCGGTGCGCCCGGTGCCACACCCGGGGCAGCTCGCGCCGGGTCGCGGCGGCGGCCGCCTCCTCCCGCCCGAACACCAGTCCCCAGGTGAACGACGGCTCCCCCGCCGCGTGCGCCTGTACGGCGAGCGCGCGCAGGGTCTGGCGGGCGACCACGCCGTCCTGGTGGTCGCCGAGGAGGCTCTGTACGGCCTTGAGCCGCTTGGCCGCCTTCCTGGCGGGCTTCCCGAGGGCGGGGCGGGCTGCCTCCGCGGCGTACCTGGCCCGCTTGGCGGCCTTGCGGGCGTCGTGCAGGGCGGCGTCGCGGTCCGGGCCTGGCGGCAGGTCCAGGGCGTGCGCGATCCGTCCGGCGAGGCGCTTGTGGTCCTTGCGGACCGCACGGGCCAACTCCTCGCCGGGCGGGGCTGCGGCCCCGGGCAGCAGCGGCGGAGCGGCGAGCAGCGCGTCCAGGGCCCGCAGCACGCCGAGATAGCGCGCGGAGTCCAGGACGGCGGTCGTGCGCCGGCGCGAGCCGCCGCGGCCCGCGGCCGACCAGAGCCGTAGCCTCGCCCGGACCGGGCCGATGACCAGGGGGCGGGGCAGCTCGTCGAGCCGGGCGCGCAGCCGGGCGTCCAGGACCTCCTGGTCGCGGTCGACGCCCAGCTCCCCGGCGAGCCACTTCAGCTCGGCGCGGAGCGGGCGGGTGGCGTCGGGGTCCAGGACGCGGCGGTACGTGCGCAGGGCGCTGCGCAGCCGGCGGGTGGCGACGCGCGTCTGGTGCACGGAGTCGGGCAGCCCCCGGCGCACGGCGGGGTCGAGTGCGGTGATCGCCTCGGCCTGGCGGCGTACGTAGTCGAGGACGTGGTCGCCCGCGGTGCGCGGGGCGGTCTCGGCGTCGCGTCGCGCGGTGCCGGCGGGCGCGGTGCCGGCGGGCGCGGTCCCCGCGGGCGGCGCCTCGTCGGGCGTGTCCGAGGCGTCCGCCGTCTCCTCCAGGGCGCGGGCCAGCTTGGAGTGGGCGGTGGAGGGCCGGATGCCGGCCTCGTCCAGCGCGTGGTCGACGGTGTCGAGGAAGGCGGGGTCGCCGTCGTCGGCGAGCTCGACCTCGATCTCGGTCCAGGCCGCGGTGCGGTCGCCGCCGTGCAGCCGCTGTGCGCGGACCTCGTCGACGCTGAGTTCGGCCAGGGGGGTGCCGTCGGCGGCGGTGAGCACATGGACGTCGCGGGCGGAGCGCAGCCGGACCACGGGGACGACGGGGGCGTCCAGGGCGCGGGAGCGGATCAGGGCGGTGAGGCGGGCCGGCACGGTGTCGGAGAGCGGGGCGCGGATCTCGTCGCGGACGCCCGGGGCGACGGGGAGTTTCAGGTGCCAGCCGGCGTCCGAGCCGCCGGTGCGGCGGCGGAGGGTGACGTCGCCGGCGGCGAGCCGCAGGTCCTCGGTGTCGTAGTAGACGGCGTCGAGTTCCATGAGGCCCTCGTGCTCGACGGCCGCGACCCCGGCCACCCGGCCCAGGTCGGGCAGCCGGGTGGTGCCGGTGGCTTCGTACTTCCGCTCGATCTCGCGCTTGGAGTCCGCCATGTAACGAATCTAACGCGCCGCCGGTGGACCGCTCAGGCCGTTATCGGTCGTTGCACCCGGATCGACTGGAGCAGCCCGATGGCCACCCAGACGGCGAACATCGAGGAGCCGCCGTAGGAGACGAACGGCAGCGGGAGTCCGGCGACGGGCATGATGCCGAGCGTCATGCCGATGTTCTCGAAGGACTGGAAGGCGAACCAGGCGATGATCCCGGCGGCGACGACCGTGCCGTACAGCTCGGTGGTCTCCCGGGCGATGCGGCAGGCGCGCCACAGGACGACGCCGAGCAGGACGAGGATGAGACCGGCGCCGAGGAAGCCCAGTTCCTCGCCGGCGACCGTGAAGACGAAGTCGGTCTGCTGCTCGGGGACGAACTGGCCGGTGGTCTGGGTGCCCTGGAAGAGGCCGGTGCCGTGCAGGCCGCCGGAGCCGATCGCGATGCGCGCCTGGTTGGTGTTGTAGCCGACGCCGGCCGGGTCGAGCGCCGGGTTGGCGAAGGCGGCGAAGCGGGCGATCTGGTAGTCGTCGAGCAGGCCGAGCTGCCAGATGGCGAGCGCCCCGGCCACGCCCGTGCCGAGGAGTCCGAAGACCCAGCGGTTGGACGCGCCGGAGGCGAGCAGCACACCGAGCACGATGACGACCATGACCATCACGGAGCCGAGGTCCGGCATCCCCATGACGATCACCATGGGGAGCGCCGCCAGGGCGAGGGCCTTGGCCACGGTGCGGTGGTCGGGGTGGACCTGGTCGCCCGCGTCGACGCGGGCGGCGAGGAGCATCGCCATGCCCAGGATGATGGTGATCTTGGTGAACTCGGAGGGCTGGAGGGAGAACCCGCCGGGCAGCAGGATCCAGGCGTGGGCGCCGTTGACGGTGGCGCCCAGCGGGGTGAGGACCACCAGCACCAGGACCACGGACAGGGCGTACAGGACCGGTACCGCGCCGCGCAGCGTGCGGTGGCCGAGCCAGATCGTGCCGATCATCAGCGCCATGCCGATGCCGGTGTTGAGGGCGTGCCGGATGAGGAAGTAGTACGGGTCGCCGTGGGTCAGCGAGTCGCGTCCCCGGGTCGCCGACCAGACCAGCAGCGAGCCGATGAAGGAGAGCGCGAGCGCCGACCCGAGGAGCGGCCAGTCGAGCCGGCGGACCACGGAGTCGCGTGCTGTGAGCCGGCCCCAGACGGACCGGTCGGGGGCGTAGCGCTGGACGGAGAATCCGGCCATCAGTCGCGCCTCCCCAGTACCGCGGCGAGCGTCTGCTCGGTGGGCGGCTTCTGCGAGGCGGGGTCGTAGGGCTTGATCTTCGGGGCGTCGATGGTGCCGTCCGTCTGGACCTTCGGCAGGCCCTTCTGGGGCGTGGGCAGGAGGGCCTTCTTGAGGTCCTGCTTACCGGTGGCGTCGAGCCCGTACAGCGCGTTGTAGATGTTGCGGACGGCGGGCCCGGAGGCGCCGGAACCCGTACCGCCCTGGGAGATCGTCATGACGATCGAGTAGTCCTTGGTGTACGTGGCAAACCAGGAGGTCGTCTGCTTGCCGTAGACCTCGGCGGTACCCGTCTTGGCGTGCATCGGGATCTTGTCCTGCGGCCAGCCGCCGAATCGCCAGGCGGCCGAACCGCGGGTCGCGACACCCGCGAGGGCTTCGTCTATCTGGCTGCGCGTCTTCTTGTCGAAGGGCAGCTTGCCGTGCGAGCTGGGCTCGATCTCCTGGACGGTCTTGCCGTCGCCGCTGACGATCGCCTTGCCGACGGTGGGGTCGTAGAGGGTGCCGCCGTTGGAGATGGCCGCGTAGATGGTGGCCATCTGGATCGGGGTGACGAGCGTGTCGCCCTGGCCGATGGAGTAGTTGACGGAGTCACCGGCGCGCATCTTGTCGCCTTCGAGGCAGTTCTCGTAGGCGATCTGCTCGACGTACGTGCCGCCCTTCTTGCCCTGCTTGCACCAGGCGTCGTGGTTGGCCTCGGCGAAGTCCTTCTTCCACTGGCGGTCCGGGACGCGGCCGCTGACCTCGTTGGGGAGGTCGATGCCGGTCTCCTTGCCGAGGCCGAACTGGTGGGCGGTCTTGTAGAACCAGTCCTTGGGGTGCTTCTTCGGGTTGTTGCCGCCGTCCTTCGCCCACTCCTTGTGCGCGATGCCGTAGTACACGGTGTCGCAGGAGACCTCCAGGGCGCGGCCGATGGTGATGTCGCCGTAGCCCTGGGACTCGAAGTTCTTGAAGGTCTGCCCGCCGATGGAGTACGAGCTGGGGCAGGGGTAGTGGCCGTCGAAGGGGTATCCGGCGTTGACCGCGGCGGTCGAGGAGATGACCTTGAAGATGGAGCCGGGGGCGGCCTGGCCCTGGATGGCCCGGTTCAGCAGCGGGAAGTTGGACTTCTTTCCGGTGAGCTTGGCGTAGTCCTTGGCGGAGATGCCGCCGACCCAGGCGTTGGGGTCGTAGTTGGGCAGGGAGGCCATGGCGACGACCCGGCCGGTCTTGGCCTCCATGACGACGACCGCGCCGGAGTCGGCCTTGTAGTTCTCCCCGGTGTTGTGGTCGAACTCCAGGCGGGCCTTCTTCATGGCGTCGTTGAGTTCGTACTCGGCGACGGCCTGGACCCGGGCGTCGATGGAGGTGACGACGCTGGAGCCGGCCTCCGCCTCGTCGTTCTTGGCCTGGCCGATGACCCGGCCGAGGTTGTCGACCTCGTAGCGGGTGACGCCCGCCTTGCCGCGCAGTTCCTTGTCGTACGTGCGCTCCAGGCCGGAGCGGCCGACCATGTCGGAGCGCAGGTAGGGCGAGTCGGTGTCCTGGGCCTTGGTGATCTCCTCGTCGGTGACGGGCGAGAGGTAGCCGAGGACCTGGGCGGTGTTGGCCTTGCCGGGCGCCGGGTAGCGGCGGACTGCGGTGGGCTCCGCGGTGACGCCCGGGAAGTCCTCGGCGCGCTCGCGGATCGTCAGGGCCTGCTGGGTGGTGGCCTCGTCGGTGACCGGGATGGGCTGGTAGGGCGAGCCGTTCCAGCAGGGCTGCGGGGTCTTGGCGTCGCAGAGCCGGACCTTGTCGAAAACGTCCTTCGGCTTCATGTCGAGTACGTCGGCGAGCCGGGTCAGCACGGCCTTGCCGTCGTCGTCCATCTTCATCAGCTCGGTGCGGCTGGCGGAGACGACGAGGCGGGTCTCGTTGTCGGCGAGGGGCACGCCGCGCGCGTCGAGGATGGAGCCGCGGGCGGCGGGCTGGACGACCTGCTGGACGTGGTTGTTCTTCGCCTCGTCGGAGTACTCCTGGCCGTTGCGGATCTGGAGGTACCAGAGGCGGCCGCCGAGAGTGAGCAGCAGGGAGAAGACGAGGACCTGGATGACGATGAGCCGGATCTGGACGCGCTGGGTCCGGCCCGTCTCGGGGATGTTGCTCACGGGGCGCCCCCGGTCGTGGTCCGGGGGCGGGGCCCGGCGGAATGCAGCCTCACAGTCGCTTGACTCCCTTGATCCGTCCGGCGCGTGCCGCCCGGTTGCGGGCCGCCTTCATGCGCAGTCCGCCGCGCTGGCTGCCGATCCGCAGCCCGGTGCCCGCCGCCAGCCAGCCGGTCGCCACGTCGCCGCGGCCCGACGAGGACTCGGCGACGGGGTCGTTCACGGTGCGTCTGGCGAGGGCCATGATCAGCGGCACGGTGAACGGCGCCAGGAGCAGGTCGTAGACGGCGGCGGTGAACAGCAGGCTGCCGAGGCCCACGTGACGGGCCGCCGTGTCGCCGACGAGCGCGCCGACGCCCGCGTACAGCAGGGTCGACCCGATCGCCGCCGCGACGACCACGGCCATCGGCAGGAAGGCGGACTTGAGCTGGCCGTTCTCCGGCCGCGCGAGGCCCGCGAGGTAGCCGATGACGCACAGGACCAGGGCGTAGCGCCCGGCGGCGTGGTCGGCCGGGGGCGCCAGGTCGGCGAGGAGGCCCGCGCCGAAGCCGATGAGGGCGCCGGCGACGTGGCCGTACACGAAGGCCAGGCCGAGGACGACCATGAGCAGCAGGTCGGGCACGGCGCCGGGGAGCTGGAGCCGGGCCAGGACGGAGACCTGGACGACGAGGGCGAAGACGACCAGAACGATGGAGAGCAGGGTCCGGTTGACGTGCATGGGGATCAGCTCTACCTCTGTTCGTTGACCGCGTTGTCGGCGTTCGGAGTGGCGTTCCCGCTGGGGCTGGGGCTGGGGCTCTCGTGGATGTTGCCGACCACGTTGCCCTCGGTGTCGACGATGTCGCCGTTGGGCGAGATGGTGACGGTGACGGTCGGGGTGGGCTTCGGCTTGGCGGGCGCCTTCGGCTTCTTCGGCAGGACCATGTCGCGGGGGTCCTCGCGCGGGGCCTGGACGACGATGCCGACGATGTCGAGCTTGGTGAAGCCGACGTACGGGCGGACGTAGACGGTACGGGTGAGGTCGCCGCCCGACGGGTCGACGCGGACGACCTCGCCGACCGGGACGCCGGGCACGAACGGCTTGTCCTTGCTGGAGCCGAACGTGACGAGCCGGTCGCCCTTCCTGACCTTGGCCTTGCCGTTCAGGAACTGCACCGCCAGCGGCCGGGAGCCCTGTCCGGTCGCGAAGCCGAGTTCGTCGGTGGACTCCATCCGGGTGCCGACGGTGAAGTCGGGGTCGTTGGCGAGGAGCACCGTGGCGGTCTCCGGGCCGACGGTGGTGACGCGGCCGACGAGCCCGTCCCCGTTGAGGACGGTCATGTCGCGCTTGACGCCGTCCTTGGTGCCCGCGTCGATGGTGACCGTCCAGGAGAAGCCCTGGGCCGCTCCTATGGCGATGACCTCCGCGGCCTTGATGCCGTACTGGCCGGTGGCCGACTTCTTCAGCATCTCGTCCAGCTGGCGGACGCGGCTGCGGTTGCGGTCGTCGCTGCCGAGCTTCGCCTTCAGCTCGGCGTTCTGCTTCTCCAGCGCGGCGATCTTGTCGTGGCGGGTGCCGGAGGCGCGTACCGCCCCTATGGCGTTGCCCACCGGGTCGACCGCCGACGCCACGCCGTTCTCCACGGGTCCGAAGACCGTGGCGGCGGCCTGCCGGGCGCCGTCCACCGGTGATGCCTCACCGCCGCGGATGTCCACCGTGATCAGTGCGAAAGCGATGGCGATCAGCAGCACCAGGAGCAGCCGGCTCTCTCGTGTGTCCCTCACAGTGCGGCGGCCGTGCCTTCCTCGTAGGAATGATCGTGCCTGTATGTCAGCGGTCCTCCGCGCGGAGCGGCAGCGTCCGCGCGGAGGGCCGTGGGGGTTACTACCGCCGGGGCTGGGCGTCCAGAACCTGCTGGAGCGCCTCGAACTCCTCGACGCACTTGCCGGAGCCGAGCGCCACCGAGTCCAGCGGGTCCTCGGCGATGTGGATCGGCATGCCCGTCTCGTTGCGGAGCCGCTCGTCCAGGCCGCGCAGCAGCGCGCCGCCGCCGGTGAGGACGATGCCGCGGTCCATCACGTCGCCGGACAGCTCCGGCGGGCACTTGTCGAGCGTCGTCTTGACCGCGTCGACGATCGCGTTGACCGGCTCCTCGATGGCCTTGCGGACCTCGCCGGCCGAGATGACCACGGTCTTGGGCAGGCCCGAGACGAGGTCGCGGCCGCGGATCTCGGTGTGCTCGTCCTTCTCCAGGGCGTACGCCGAGCCGATGGTGATCTTGATCTGTTCGGCGGTGCGTTCCCCGAGGAGGAGCGAGTACTCCTTCTTGACGTGCTGGATGATCGCGTTGTCCAGCTCGTCGCCGGCCACCCGGATGGACTGGGCGGTGACGATGCCGCCGAGCGAGATCACGGCGACCTCGGTGGTGCCGCCGCCGATGTCGACGACCATGTTGCCGGTGGCCTCGTGGACCGGGAGGCCGGAGCCGATGGCCGCCGCCATGGGCTCCTCGATGATGTGCACCTGGCGGGCGCCGGCCTGCGTCGACGCCTCGATCACGGCGCGTCGCTCGACCCCGGTGATGCCGGAGGGCACGCAGACCACGACCCGGGGGCGGGCCAGGTAGCGGCGCTTGTGGATCTTCAGGATGAAGTAGCGGAGCATCCGCTCCGTGATCTCGAAGTCGGCGATCACGCCGTCCTTCAGGGGCCGTACGGCGACGATGTTGCCGGGCGTACGGCCGATCATCTTCTTGGCCTCGGCGCCGACCGCCAGAATTCCGCCGGTGTTGGTGTTGATGGCCACGACGGACGGCTCGTTCAGAACGATGCCGCGCCCCCTGACGTACACCAGCGTGTTGGCAGTCCCGAGGTCGATAGCCATGTCACGGCCGATGAACGACATTGAGTTCCCCTTGTTCCCCATGAGGATGCGTCGGGCCTTCCAAAGTGAAAGCGATGATGGCTTGTTTTGGTAGGCGAGATGGGCGCTGCGGGCGTGGAAGGTTCCATCGTAGTGCCGGATGTACCGACACAGCGCGAGGGTACGCCGCCTCGCTGGGCAGAACGGGTGGCCGTTCCACTCATGGTGACGTTACGTCGGGGGGATGCGTTCCCGCGATCGGACACCCTATGCCGAAGGGCGACCGAATTAATTCGGTCGCCCCAGGTCATGAGCGCTGTTCGGCTGAGTGCCGTTCAGGAAAGTCCGGGGAAGAACAGCTTCATTTCCCGCTCCGCGGACTCCTCGGAGTCCGAGGCGTGGATGAGGTTCTCCCGGGTGATCGTGCCGAAGTCACCGCGGATCGAGCCGGGCGCGGCGGCGATCGGGTCGGTGGGGCCGGCCAGGGCGCGGACGCCCTCGATGATCCGCTCGCCCTCGGCCACCAGGGCGACGACCGGGCCCGACTGCATGAACTCGACCAGCGGCTCGTAGAAGGGGCGGCCGACGTGCTCGGCGTAGTGCTGCTCCAGCGTGGCGCGGTCCAGGGTACGCAGTTCCAGCGCCGTGATCTTCCAGCCGGCCTTGCGCTCGATGCGGCCGACGATCTCGCCGACCAGACCGCGACGGACGGCGTCGGGCTTGAGAAGAACGAGGGTGCGCTGGGTCATGTGCGGCTCCTTGCAGGCATACGGGTGCGGTGAGGCGAGATTACAGGGGGCCGGTGACGGGCCCGCTGCCGGGCTTGCCGTGGTGGGCGGGTCAGCCGCCGGCGGGCGATTCCGCCTCGGCCTGGGCCGCCCAGCGGGCCTTCACCTCGTCGATCCGGCGGCCGTAGTGCACCGAGGCCCACCACAGCGCGCCGAAGGCCACGCCCAGGACGAACATCACCGGGATCACGAAGCCGCTCGCGACCAGTGCGACCTGGAGCGCCCAGCCGAGCTGGACGCCGCCGGGCCGGGTGATCATGCCGCAGAGCAGCACGGAGAGGAGCATCCCGATGCCGCACACCGTCCAGACCGCGGCGGTCGTCAGGTCGTCCGACTTCATCGCGACGAGTCCGGCGAACCCGATCACGAAGAACTCGCCGATCAGCGTGGACGCACAGAGCATGCGCATGGTCAGCGCCTTCCCAGAAGCAGCCGGGCCTCGCCGACCGTGATCACGGAACCGGTCACCAGGACTCCGGCGCCCGCGTACTCGTCCTCTTCCTCGGCGAGCGTGATCGCCGCCTCCAGCGCGTCGTCGAGCCGGGGTTCGACCTGCACCCGGTCGTGGCCGAAGACCTCGACGGCGACGGCCGCGAGGGCGTCGGCGTCCATCGCGCGCTCGGTGGAGTTCTGCGTGACGACGACCTCGGCGAAGATCGGCTCGAAGGCTTCCAGGAGCCCGCGCACGTCCTTGTCACCGCTGGTGCCGACCACTCCGATCAGCCGGGAGAAGCCGAACGCCTCGGACAGGCCCTCGGCGGTGGCGCGGGCGCCGGCCGGGTTGTGCGCGGCGTCCAGGACGACGGTCGGGCTGGAGCGGACGACTTCGAGGCGGCCCGGCGAGATCACCGAGGCGAACGCCGTGCGCACGATGTCCGCGTCCAGTGCGCCGGGCTGCTCGGCGCCGACGCCGAAGAACGCCTCGACCGCGCAGAGCGCCACCACCGCGTTGTGCGCCTGGTGGGCGCCGTACAGCGGGAGGAAGATGTTGTCGTACTCGCCGCCGAGGCCGCGCAGGGTCAGCAGCTGGCCGCCGACGGCGATCTCCCGGGAGACCACGCCGAACTCCATGCCCTCGCGGGCCACGGTGGCGTCGGCCTCGACGGCCTTCTTCAGCATGACCTGGGCGGCGTCGACGGGCTGCTGGGCGAGGATGACCGTGGCGCCCCGCTTGATGATCCCGGACTTCTCCGTCGCGATCTCGCCCGGCGTGGAGCCCAGGCGGTCGGTGTGGTCCAGCGAGATCGGGGTGACGACGGCGACCGACGCGTCGATGACGTTGGTCGCGTCCCAGGTGCCGCCCATGCCGACCTCGACGACGGCGACGTCGACCGGCGCGTCGGCGAAGGCCGCGTACGCCATGCCCGTGAGCACCTCGAAGAAGGACAGCCGGTAGGGCTGCTGGGCGTCGACCATCTCGACGTACGGCTTGACGTCCTCGTACGTGGAGATGAACCGCTCCGCGTCGACCGGGGCGCCGTCCAGGCTGATCCGCTCGGTGATCGACTGGACGTGCGGCGAGGTGTAGCGGCCGGTGCGCAGGTCGAAGGCGCCGAGCAGGGCCTCGATCATGCGGGCGGTGCTCGTCTTGCCGTTGGTGCCGGTGATGTGGATCGAGGGGTACGCGCGCTGCGGCTCACCGAGCACGTCCATCAGGGCGGCGATGCGCGTGACGGACGGCTCCAGCTTGGTCTCGCCCCAGCGGCCGGCGAGCTCCTGCTCCACCGCGCGCAGCGCCTTGTCCACCTCGGGGTCGGCGGGGCGGGCGGGGACCTCTTCGGCGCGGGGCGGCCCCGAGGCGGCGCGCAGCGTGCGGCTGCCGGCCTCGATCACCGCCAGGTCGGGGTCGCGCTGGGTCGCTTCGTCGACGATCTCCGCGAAGGTGTCGTCGGGGTCGGACGCGTCGGGCCGGTCGGGGCGGGGCTCACTCACGGGCCCCAGTCTACGGATGGCCGCGGGCATCGCGCGCAGCCGCCCGTGGCGCGGACACGCCGGAGCCCCCGCGCTCCCCGGGTGAGGGGTGCGGGGGCTCCGGGGCGGCTCAGGCCTGCGGCAGGTTCGCCAGCTGGCCGGTGATGCGCTCGATGTCGGCCTCGGCCTTCGCGAGCCGGCCGCGGATCTTGTCGACCACGTTGTCCGGGGCCTTGGCGAGGAACGCCTCGTTGCCGAGCTTGCCCTCGGCCTGGCCCTTCTCCTTGCGGGCCGCCTCCAGGTCCTTCGTGAGGCGCTTGCGCTCGGCCGCCACGTCGATCGTGCCGGAGAGGTCCAGCGCGACGGTCGCCCCGGCGACGGGCAGCGAGGCGGTGGCGTGGAAGCCGTCGCCGGCCGGCTGGAGCCTCAGCAGCTGCCGCATGGCCGACTCGTGCGGGGCGAGCGGGGTGCCGGTCAGGGTCAGCTCGGCCGGGACCTTCTGGCCGGGCTGGAGGCCCTGGTCGGAACGGAAGCGGCGGACCTCGGTGACGACCTGCTGGACGAGCTCGATCTCCCGCTCGGCGTCGTCGTCGCGGAAGCCCGAGTCCTTCGGCCAGTCGGCGATGACGATCGACTCGCGGCCGGTGAGCGCGGTCCACAGGGTCTCGGTGACGAAGGGGACGACCGGGTGCAGGAGGCGCAGCAGCTTGTCGAGGACCTCGCCGAGGACCCGCGCGGAGACCCTGGCCCCGTCGCCGCCCGCGAAGAACGTCGTCTTCGACAGTTCGACGTACCAGTCGAAGACCTCGTCCCACGCAAAGTGGTAGAGGACGTCGGCCAGCTTGGCGAACTGGTAGTCGTCGTAGTACGCGTCGGCCTGGGCGACGACCTTGTTGAGCCGCGAGAGGATCCACCGGTCGGCCGCCGACATCTCCTCGGCGGACGGCAGTTCGCCCTGGACGGTGGCGCCGTTCATGAGCGCGAAGCGGGTCGCGTTCCAGATCTTGTTGGCGAAGTTGCGGGACGCCTTGACCCAGTCCTCGCCGATCGGGACGTCCGCGCCCGGGTTGGCGCCGTTGGCCAGCGTGAAGCGGACGGCGTCGGAGCCGTACGCGTCCATCCAGTCGATCGGGTCGACGGCGTTGGGGTTGGACTTCGACATCTTCTTGCCGAACTCGTCGCGCACGAGGCCGGTCAGCGCGACCGTCTTGAACGGGACCTCCCCGTCCATGGCGTACAGGCCGAACATCATCATCCGGACGACCCAGAAGAAGATGATGTCGTGGCCGGTGAGCAGGACGTCGGTCGAGTAGAACTTCGCCAGGTCCGGGGTCTCCTCGGGCCAGCCCAGCGTGGAGAAGGGCCACAGGCCGGAGGAGAACCAGGTGTCGAGGACGTCCTCGTCCTGGGTCCAGCCCTCACCGGTCGGGGGCTCCTCACCGGGGCCGACGCAGACGACCTGGCCCTCGGGGCCGTACCAGACCGGAATGCGGTGGCCCCACCACAACTGGCGCGAGATACACCAGTCGTTGAGGTTGTCGACCCAGTCGAAGTACCGCTTCTCCATCTCCTTGGGGTGGAGCACGACCCGGCCGTCGCGGACCGCGTCGCCGGCGGCCTCGGCGAGCGTCTCGACCTTGACCCACCACTGCAGGGAGAGCCGCGGCTCGACGGTCGTCTTGCAGCGCGAGCAGTGGCCGACGGCGTGCGTGTACGGGCGCTTCTCGGCGACGACGCGTCCCTGGTCGCGCAGGGCCTCGACGATGGCGGACCGGGCCTCGAAGCGGTCGAGTCCCTGGAACGGGCCGGGCACGGTGATGATGGCCCGCTCGTCCATGATCGTGAGCATCTCGAGCCCGTGACGCTGCCCGATGGCGAAGTCGTTCGGGTCGTGGGCCGGCGTCACCTTGACCGCGCCGGTGCCGAACTCCGGGTCGACGTGGGCGTCGGCGACGACCGGGATGGTCCGGTCGGTCAGCGGCAGCTTGATCCGCTTGCCGATGAGGTGGGCGTAGCGCTCGTCGTCGGGGTGGACGGCGACAGCGGTGTCACCCAGCATCGTCTCGACGCGGGTGGTGGCGACGACGAGGGTCTCGTCGCCCTCGCCGTACTTCAGCGAGACCAGCTCGCCGTCGTCGTCCTGGTAGTCGACCTCGATGTCGGAGATCGCGGTCAGACAGCGCGGGCACCAGTTGATGATGCGCTCGGCGCGGTAGATCAGTCCGTCGTCGTAGAGGTTCTTGAAGATCGTCTGGACGGCCTCGGACAGGCCCTCGTCCATGGTGAAGCGCTCGCGCGACCAGTCCAGACCGGCTCCGAGGCGTCGCAGCTGGCCGAGGATCCGGCCGCCGTACTCCTCCTTCCACTGCCAGGTCTTGGCCACGAAGGCCTCACGGCCGATGTCGTGCCGGGACTTGCCCTCTTCGGCGAGCTGCTGCTCGACCTTGTTCTGGGTGGCGATGCCGGCGTGGTCCATGCCGGGGAGCCACAGCGTCTCGTAGCCCTGCATGCGCTTGCGGCGCGTGAGGGCGTCCATGAGCGTGACCTGGAAGGCATGCCCCAGGTGAAGGGCTCCGGTGACGTTGGGCGGCGGGATGACGATGGTGAACGGCGGCTTGTCGCTCTTGGCGTCCGCCTCGAAGTACCCGCGTTCTACCCAGCGCTCGTACAGCTTCCCCTCTACCTCGGCCGGCGTGTACTGGGTCGGCAGTTCGGGGTTGCTGGCTGGCTGCTGCGCTGGGTTCTCGGTCACGCGGACAGTTTAGAGCCGTCACAGGAGTGCCCCGAAACCGGTTTGTTCCGTAACGGTGTGCCTCCCGGTGGTCCGCGCGCGCGAGCCTTCCGTCAGGATGTTCGCAACGCGTAAGCATCACGAACAGGGGACACCGCAGATGAGCTACAACCAGCCGGGTCCGTACGGTGGCCAGCAGCCGCAGGGCCAGCCCGGACCCTACGGCCAGCAGCCGGGCCCGTACGGCGGTCAGCCGCCGCAGGGCCAGCCCGGCTACGGCTACCCGCAGCAGGCCCCCCAGGGCGTCCCGCCCCAGCAGCAGCCCCAGCCGGGTTACGGCTACCCGCAGGCGCAGCAGCCGGGCCCGTACGGGCAGCAGCCGCCCACCCCGCCGTACGGCGGCCAGCCGGCCTACGGCCAGCAGCCGGGCTTCCCGCCGCCGGCCCCGCAGAAGAAGAAGACGGGCCTGATCGTGGGCGCGGTCATCGTGGCCTTGGCGGTCATCGGCGGCGGGGTCTATTTCCTGACCTCGGGCGGCGGCAACAGCGATGTCGCGGACTCCACCAAGGGGTACAAGCTGACGCTCGCCGATTCTGTGGACGACTACAAAAAGGACACCACGAAGTCGTCCTCGGATGAGATGACGAGCAAGGAAAAGTCCGAGGCCGAGGCCGCAGGGATCAAGGACGCCCACAAGGCGGAGGCCCAGTACGCGAGCGGCGACCTCGAGAAGAACCCGCTGACGACCAAGATGCTCATGGTCTACGGCAACTGGGGCGATGTGACCGACCCCGCTAAGGCCCTCGACGCCATGTTCGCTCAGGCGAAGAAGGGGATGGCCGAGGGCGAGAGCGGGAAGAATAAGCCCTCTCTCGTTGGCGAGCCGAAGAGCGTGACGCCGCCCGGTTTCAAGGGTGCGTTGATGAAGTGCCAGGACTTCAAGGTGGCCAACGACGATGCCGACGGCACCGTGGCGAAAGGCCCCAAGGAAATGATCATGCCCGTCTGCATTTGGGCCGACTACAGCACGGTCGGCGCGGTCGTCGGCTTCGATGTCGGCGCGGCCATGACCAACAAGTCCATGTCGCAGGACGAGGTAGCGGCGCTCGCCGCCAAGCTCTACAACACTTCCCGCACCAAGATCTAGCGCTGCGGCAGACAAGGTTCACTCCATCGCGACGCGATGACCTTACTCGGGCCGCACCGGCCGGAAGCCCAAGTACGTCCAGCGCGAGGGCTTCCGGCCACAGGACCGGGGCAGGCGCCTAGTACGAGAAGCAAGCGTCGTAGGCGTCGTCACTCTTTACACTTCCGATGTCCAGCATCTTTTGCTGACACTGCGCCCGGCGAAGGACACCCGCCGGGCTCCACGAGGCACTCGCGTACGAGCAAGCCGCCTTCACCTTCGCTCCCACGATGTACCCGTTGTTGTGCATGGATATCTCACATCGCTGCGGGCTTGCACTCGCGGTTCCCGCGGTCACAACCGGGAGGGTGACGCCTGCCGCGATCACAGCGATCGCTACTACCGCTCTCCGCACACCAAGAAGGCTCATGTCAGCACTTTCCGTCTCTCTGAGTAACGAACATTGCCCCTGAGTGAATCAAAAGCATGATCGAATGATCAACATTCCGAGCGCTCATTGACTCGAAACACTGCTTCTCTTCGCAAGGCTGGCGTGAACCCGCCCGCAGTCGTGCTCGAGTTCTGCGGCTCCAGCACCAAGATCTGACCACGCGTACGCGAAGGGGCGCCCCGCCAGAAGAACTGGCGGGGCGCCCCTTCGCGTACGTGCGGCTATCGCGGCGCGCTACGCGGACTTCTCGTGGCGGCCCTCGTCGCCCTTGCCGATCGTGCGCTCGCGCGGGACCAGCGTGGGGTTGACGTTGTTGCGGACCACGTCGGCGGTGATCACGACGCGGGCGACGTCCTTGCGGGACGGGACCTCGTACATCACCGACTGGAGGACCTCCTCCATGATCGCGCGCAGGCCGCGCGCGCCGGTCTGGCGCAGGATCGCCTGGTCGGCGATGGCCTCCAGCGCCTCGCGCTCGAAGTCCAGCTCCACGCCGTCGAGTTCGAACAGCCGCTGGTACTGCTTGACCAGGGCGTTGCGCGGCTCGATGAGGATCTGGAGCAGGGCCTCGCGGTCCAGGTTGTGGACCGAGGTCAGGACGGGGAGGCGGCCGATGAACTCGGGGATCATCCCGAACTTCACCAGGTCCTCCGGCATGACCTCCTGGAACTGGTCGCTGGCCTGGATCTCCCGCTTGGAGCGGATCGTGGCGCCGAAGCCGATGCCCTTGGCGCCGGCCCGGGACTCGATGATCTTCTCCAGGCCGGAGAAGGCGCCGCCCACGATGAACAGGACGTTCGTCGTGTCGATCTGGATGAACTCCTGGTGCGGGTGCTTGCGGCCGCCCTGCGGCGGCACGGAGGCGGTGGTGCCCTCGAGGATCTTCAGCAGGGCCTGCTGGACGCCCTCGCCGGAGACGTCACGGGTGATCGACGGGTTCTCGCTCTTGCGGGCGACCTTGTCGATCTCGTCGATGTAGATGATCCCGGTCTCGGCCTTCTTGACGTCGTAGTCGGCGGCCTGGATCAGCTTCAGCAGGATGTTCTCGACGTCCTCGCCGACGTAGCCGGCCTCCGTCAGCGCCGTCGCGTCGGCGATGGCGAACGGGACGTTGAGCATGCGGGCCAGCGTCTGCGCGAGGAGCGTCTTGCCGGAGCCCGTGGGGCCCAGCAGCAGGATGTTGGACTTGGCGAGCTCGATCGCGTCGTCGCGGCCCGCCCCGCCGCCGTTCTCGCCGGCCTGGACCCGCTTGTAGTGGTTGTACACAGCGACCGAGAGGGCCTTCTTCGCGGGCTCCTGCCCGACGACGTATCCCTCGAGGAACTCGTAGATCTCGCGGGGCTTGGGAAGCTCTTCCCAGCGGACCTCGCTCGTCTCGGCGAGCTCCTCCTCGATGATCTCGTTGCAGAGATCGATGCACTCGTCGCAGATGTACACACCGGGACCCGCGATGAGCTTCTTCACCTGCTTCTGGCTCTTTCCGCAGAACGAGCACTTGAGCAGGTCGCCGCCATCACCGATGCGTGCCACGAGGTGCTTCCCCTTCGCCTGGGAGACGCCTGGTTCAGCGGCTCCTGTGCCTCTATCCGACGGTACCTTGCCCGGCCCCCCATTCGGGCCCCCCTTGGCACGGTTCACACGGCCGGAGCCGGGTGTCGCCGCCGTGCCAAGGGGTTCGGGCGCAGGTCAGGCGAGCGCGCCGGCCGCGCTCTTGCGGGTCGACACGATCTGGTCGACGAGACCGTAGGCGAGGGAGTCCTCGGCGGTCAGGATCTTGTCGCGCTCGATGTCGTCGCGGATCTTCTCGATCGGCGTGGTGGAGTGCTTGGCCAGCAGCTCCTCCAGCTGGGTCCGCATGCGCAGGATCTCGTTGGCCGCGATCTCCAGGTCGGAGAGCTGCTCGCGGCCGGTCTGCGAGGACGGCTGGTGGATCAGGACGCGGGCGTTCGGCAGCGCCATGCGCTTGCCGGGAGTACCCGCGGCGAGCAGCACCGCGGCGGCGGAGGCCGCCTGGCCCATGCAGACCGTCTGGATGTCCGGCTTCACGAACTGCATCGTGTCGTAGATCGCGGTGAGCGCGGTGAACGAGCCGCCGGGGCTGTTGATGTAGATGGAGATGTCCCGGTCCGGGTCCATCGACTCCAGGCACAGCAGCTGCGCCATGACGTCGTTGGCGGACGCGTCGTCGATCTGCACGCCGAGGAAGATCACGCGCTCCTCGAAGAGCTTCGCGTACGGGTCGTACTCGCGCACGCCCTGCGAGGTGCGCTCCACGAAGCGCGGGACGATGTAGCGGTTGTCCACCTGCGGGCCGGTGTAGAGGCCGCTCGCGGAGGCGCCGGGGAAGTTGTTCATGTGGGTGTTCACCATCCTGGTGGCGTTCTGTGGCTGGGTGTCTCGGCGTACGAGAGATGCGCGGGGCGGTGCGACGCTGTCCGGGGGGCCGGATCAGGCGCCGGTGCCGCCGCCGCCCGGAACGCCCGATGCGATCGAGATGATCTCGTCGATGAGGCCGTAGTCCTTGGCCTCCTCCGCGGTGTACCAGCGGTCGCGGTCGCCGTCGCGGATGATCGTCTCCACGGTCTGGCCGGAGTGGCGGGCGGTGATCTCCGCCATGCGCTGCTTGGTGCGGAGCAGGTACTGGGCCTGGATCTTGATGTCCGAGGCCGTACCGCCGATGCCGGCCGAGCCCTGGTGCATGAGGATGTCGGTGTTCGGGAGCGCGAAGCGCTTGCCGGCGGTGCCGCCGGTGAGCAGGAACTGACCCATCGAGGCCGCCATGCCCATACCGATGGTGACCACGTCGTTCGGGATGTACTGCATGGTGTCGTAGACCGCCATGCCGGCCGTCACCGAACCGCCGGGGCTGTTGATGTAGAGGTAGATGTCCTTGTCCGGCTCGGCGGCAAGGAGGAGCAGCTGCGCGGTGATCTTGTTGGCGATGTCATCGTCGACCTGCTGACCGAGGAAGATGATGCGCTCGCCGAGCAGTCGGCTGTAGACCTGGTCACCGAGGCCTCCACCGAGGGACGGCTCTCCGGCGGCGTAGGGCATCAGATTCGTCACGTATCCACCTGCTCGTCTCTGACGGCTCCGGCCGTCTCAGCGTCTTCGTACCGGGTGGGCCGGGACTACCCGACCCTTCCTCTTCATGGACCCTAACGCGCAGGTGGAACAACGCCATCCCGCTTCCGCGACTGTTCGCTGGGAGCGCAAGCTCCGCAGCCGGCACGCGGGTTGCGGCGAAACGTCCGCCGGTACGACGACGGGCTCCGGACGCGGTGGCGTCCGGAGCCCGTCGTACGGGGTCAGCGCGAGGCTCAGGCCTCGTTCTTCTCCTCGGCGTCGGCGGCGGCCTCGGTGGTCTCCTCGGCGGCGGCCTCCGTGGTCTCCTCCTCGTCGTCCTCCAGCTCGACGACCTCACCGTTGGTGTCGACGACCTTGGCGGCCTCGACGACCACGGCGAGCGCCTTGCCGCGGGCGACCTCGCCGACGAGCATCGGCACCTGGCCGCCCTCGACGACGGCCTGGGCGAACTGGTCCGGGCTCATGCCGGAGGAAGCCGCACGCCGCATGAGGTGCTCGGTGAGCTCCTCCTGGTTGACGTTGAGCTTCTCCTTGTTGACGAGCTCGTCCAGGATGAACTGGGTCTTGATGCCCTTGACGGCCTGCTCGGAGGTCTCGGCCTCGAACTCCTCGAGGGTCTTGCCCTGGATCTCCAGGTACTTGTCGAGGGTGAGCCCCATCTGACCGAGCTGGTGGTGCTCCAGGTTGTGCTTGCGGGTCTGGACCTCGTCCGCGAGCAGCTTCTCCGGGATCGGGACCTCGGCGAGCTTGAGCAGCTCCTCCAGGACGCGCTCCTGGGCCTGGGTGGCCTGGTCGTACTGCTTGGTGGTCTCCAGGCGCTTGCGGCTGTCGGCCTTCAGCTCCTCCAGCGTGTCGAACTCGCTGGCCATCTGGGCGAAGTCGTCGTCCAGCTCGGGGAGCTCACGGGCGGCGACGGCGGTGACCTTGACGGTGACCTCGGCGTCCTTGCCCTCGGCGGAGCCGCCCTTCAGCTGGGAGGTGAAGGTGGCCTCGCCACCGGCCTCCAGGCCGGTCACGGCCTCGTCGATGCCTTCGAGGAGCTCGCCGGAACCGATGGTGTACGAGACACCCTCGGCCACGCCGTCCTCCAGGACCTCGCCGTCGACCTTGGCCTCCAGGTCGATCGTGACGACGTCGCCCTCGGCGGCGGCGCGCTCGACCGGGTTGGTGGAGGCGAAGCGGCCGCGCAGCTGCTCGACGGCCTTCTCCACGTCCTCGTCGGTGACCTCGATGGCGTCGACGGTGACCTCGATGCCGGAGTAGTCCGGGATCTCGATCTCGGGACGCACGTCGACCTCGGCGGTGAAGGCCAGCAGCTCGCCGTCCTTCAGCTCCGTGATGTCGACCTCGGGCTGGCCGAGGACGTTGAGCTCACCCTCGTTGACGGCCTCGGTGTAGAACTTCGGGAGCGCGTCGTTGACGGCCTCCTCCAGCACAGCACCACGGCCGAACCGCTGGTCGATGACCCGGCTGGGGATCTTGCCCTTGCGGAACCCCTTCACCGTGACCTGCTGGTTGATCTTCTTGTACGCCGCGTCGAGGCTGTCCTTGAGCTCCTCGAAGGGCACCTCGATGCTGAGCCGAACCCGGGTCGGGTTCAGGGTCTCCACGGCGCTCTTCACGGTTCGGTCTCCTTGGTGGCTGACTTCTTGGGGTTCTGCTCGGCCGCCCGGAGGCGGCTTCGCGGACCGAGCCCGGTACATCAGACACACGGGCACGCATTTTGCATAGTAACGGCAAGGGGGAGAACTCCCGCAACGCGATCTTGCCGATGGTCGGGGTGGCCGGATTCGAACCGACGACCTTCCGCTCCCAAAGCGGACGCGCTACCAAGCTGCGCCACACCCCGTCGGTGCGACACGTAGGGTACATGCAGCAAGGCCCCGCGTCGGCCGCTTTGCGCGCGCCCGCGGGGCGCTGCGGCGCGCGCACCCTCGCCCGCGACACCGCGCGGCCTCCGACGGGGTGTGCGGGCAGTGCCCGTGACCCGCTACGATGCATGTCGTGCCGCGGTCCTCATGGCCTGCGGTGCCCTGTGTGCGGGCGTAGCTCAATGGTAGAGCCCTAGTCTTCCAAACTAGCTACGCGGGTTCGATTCCCGTCGCCCGCTCCATCGCGAAGGGCCCGGTCCACTGGACCGGGCCCTTACGCGTCGTCCGGGCCGATGGCCCGCGGGCCGTCCGCAGGACGTGCGGCGGCTCAGAAGCTGATCTGACTGACCGACTCGATGATCGAGTTCATGAACTTGTTGATCGACGGCCCCATGCCCGTCGGCGCCAGGAAGAAACCGAAGAGCGCCGCGACTATCGCGGGTCCGGTCTTGATGGAACCGCTTCGGATCATGACCACCAGGACGATCCCCAACAGAAGCACCACAGACAGCGAAATGGCCACGACTGCTCACACCTTCGGTCGGTCCGCCTTGCCGGCCCGGAGATGTGCGGCCGTGCACCCTCCGTCGCTTCCATCGTGCCACCAACTTCCCCCGGGCCGCTGCCGGGTGACGTATCGACCTGTCGATATCACGCCATCTTGCGCCCCTTGCGCCCCCTGTGCGCCGGAGAGGAACGGAACCGGACGGTCCGGCCACGCACGCCTGCCCCGGCCGTCGCCCCCGGGCCGCCCGTTCTCGCGAAACCGCACTTCGCGGCGATATGCAACGGTGATCGTTTCCGCATCCACACAGTTTATTCACAGGTGAATCGGGCGCTGAAGGCGAGGTAATTCACTTCGGTCAACTGCCTGATGGTTTGCCCCATTTAGTGCGCATGAAACCAGTCATACCGGGCACATTCTCTTGGTTTGGCATTTGATATGCAGGGAAGACGCGCTATTCGACGACGGTTTTACGAATGGCAATCGAGACGTCTAGGGTGCCTGAGATGTTCCACGCTCCGAACACAATGCAGAGGGTCACGCTCCCCCCGGCGACGGGGGAGTCGGAGCCCGGACGCCCTGCGCCGACGGCGGTCCGGGAGGCCCCCGAGCCGGTGGCGAACCAGCCTGCCCAGGGCAGTTCGGCCAAGAAGCGTGACGCCTACTTCGACAACGCCAAGTACCTCGCCATCGTGCTCGTCGCGGTGGCGCACTCGTGGGTCCCGGTCATGGACGGGAGCCGGGCCGCCCGCGCGCTGTACATGGTGACGTACACGTTCCACATGCCCGCCTTCATCCTCATCTCGGGTTATTTCTCCCGGTCGTTCGACCTGAGCCCCGCGAAGGTGAAGCGGCTGATCACCGGTGTCGCCGTGCCCTACGTGGTGTTCGAGACGGCGTACTCGCTGTTCCGGCGGTACGCGAACCACCAGCCGGACGCGGCCGTCAGCCTGCTGGAGCCCTGGTACCTGACCTGGTTCCTGGCCGCCCTCTTCATCTGGCGGCTCACCACGCCGCTGTGGCGCAACCTCCGGCATCCGCTGGCCGTTTCCCTCGTGATCGCCGTCCTGGCCTCGCTCGCCCCCAGCATCGGCGACGACCTCGACCTGCCGCGCGTCCTGCAGTTCCTCCCCTTCTTCGTGCTCGGACTCCAGCTGAAGCCCGAGCACTTCGCGCTGGTCCGCCGCCGCGAGGCACGGCTGCTCGCGCTGCCGCTGTTCGCCGGGGCACTGGTCTTCGCGTACTGGGCGGCGCCCCGGATGCAGCTGGGCTGGTTCCTGCGGGACTCCAGCGCCCAGGACATGGGGGCGCCGTGGTGGTCGGGCGCGGTGATGACCCTCGCGATGTTCGGCTGCGCGACGCTGCTGACCGCCGGCTTCCTGGCCCTGGTCCCCCGCCGCCACATGTGGTTCACGGCGTTGGGCGCCGGCACGATCTGCGGCTATCTGCTGCACGGCTTCCTGGTGAAGGGCGCCGACTACGCGGGCGTCTTCGACGACCACGCGTGGCTGGTCTCGCCGACCGGTCTGGTACTCGTGACCGTGGTCGCCTCCACCGCCGTCACCCTGCTGTGCACGCCGCCGGTGCGGCGGGTGCTGCGCTGCGTGACCGAACCGGACATGGACTGGGCGTTCCGCCGGGACGCCGCCAGGCCCTGAAGCCCCCGGCCGCCCCGTACGACGAAGCCCGGCCCACGGCGGCCGGGCTTCGTCGTACGGGGCGGTGTTGGCTCAATCCTGACGCTCCGAGGGCGCGTCCGGTGCGGTGAGGCCCAACAGCTCACGTACTCGCGCATACTTCGCGGTCAGCCGGGTACGGGTGGCCGGCTCCAGCACCGCGAGGCGGGCCGGGTCGGCGTTGTGCGCGAGGTCCGCCTCCTTGACCAGCAGGGCGCCGGGGGTGGCCAGGATGCGCCGGGCGTACGCCTCCGGCTCCTCGCCCGCCCGTTTGGTGACCGCGAGCACCATGTCCTTGACCTCCTGCGGCAGCGCGGCCCCGGCCAGCCACTCGGCCGACAGCGCGTCGTCCTCCACGGCGTCGTGCAGCCAGGCCGCGGCGATCTGCTCGTCGCTGCCGCCTCTGCTCCGTACGCCCTCGGCGACGGCCGCGAGGTGTTCCGTGTAGGGGCGGCCGGCCTTGTCCCGCTGGGCGGCGTGGGCCTCGCGGGCGAGGGCCTCGACCTCGGGCAGGGTCAGCTGGGCACGTGATGCGGTCACGGCAAGGACTCTAGTGCCGCGGCACTGGTGCCCTCTCCGGTGCCGGCGGTCCGCGATCCGGCCGGGGCCGGTCAGGACTTCCGTGACAGGAGCAGGAGGGCCCGGTCGTCGTTGACGTCCTTGGCGCAGGCTTCGATCAGGTGCCAGGCCGCGCCCTCGAAGCCGGTGCTGACATAGCGGTCGGCCTCGCCGGTCAGCCGGTCGATGCCCTCCGCGATGTCCCGGTCCGACGCCTCCACCAGCCCGTCGGTGAACAGCATCAGCACGTCGCCGGGGGCGAGATGGCCCTTCACCGCGTCGAACTCGGCGCCGTCGTACACCCCGAGCAGCGGACCCTCCGCCGCCTTCTCCTCCCACTGGCCGCTGCCGGCGTGGAGCTGGAGGGCGGGCGGATGGCCCGCCGACAGGATTTCGTAGTCGCCCGTTTCGAGGTCGAGGACCAGGTGGATCGAGGTCGCGAAGCCCTCGTCCCAGTCCTGGCGCAGCAGATAGCCGTTGGCGGCGGGCAGGAAGCCGTGCGGCGGCAGCGAGCCGAGGAGCCCGCCGAAGGCGCCGGAGAGCAGCAGGGCGCGGGAGCCGGCGTCCATGCCCTTGCCGGAGACGTCGGTCAGGACGGCCTCCAGCGTGCGGCCCCCGTGGGTGCGGGCCGCGACGACGAAGTCCCCGGAGAAGGACTGCCCGCCGGCCGGGCGCAGCGCCATCTCCCGGTGCCAGCCCTGCGGGAGGCGGGGCAGCGCGCTCTGGACCCGGATGCGTTCGCGCAGGTCGAAGAGCATGGTGCCGCCGCGCCGCCAGGGCACCCCGACCCGGGCGCGGAACTGGGCGAGGATCAGCCCGAAGAACCCGCAGGCGGCGACGGTGAGCACGGTGCCGGGGGTGACCCTGGCCGGGCCGTCCTCGTAGGGGCCGAGCCAGACGGACTCGACGATGAGGGCGGCGGCGGCCGCCGCGTAGAGGCCGAGGAGGCTGGCGGGGCGCAGCAGCAGGCCGCCCGCGACGATCGGCAGGACGAGCATGGTGGGGGCGCACCAGACCGGGTCGATCAAGGTGCCGCAGGTGATGGCCGGGACGAGGAGCATCAGGCCGGCCAGGGCGATCCAGTCGGAGCCGTCGCCGCGGAAGTAGTCGACCCCGGACCGGCGCAGCGTGCTGCGGACCCGGTGCGCCGATTTCCGCAATCGGGCCGGGTACGTCTCTGCTCCTGCGCGTCGGGCCATTGCGGGGACCTTATCCACCCGGCGGCCTCCGGCGCAGGGGGACCCCATGACCATGCGTTCGAAATCGGCCCGCCCGGTGCCGTACTGACGGGGAGGGCCGGCTAGGCGGACTGGCAGCCGGGGCACCAGAAGAGGTTGCGGGCGGCGAGGTCGGCGGTGCGGATCCCGGTGCCGCAGACGTGGCAGGCCCGGCGGGCCCGCCGGTAGACGTAGACCTCGCCGCCGTGGTCGTCGACGCGCGGCGGGCGGCCCATCGCCTCGGGCAGGTGCTCGGGGCGGACGGTGTCGATCCGGTTGTTCCGTACGCCCTCGCGCATCAGCTCGCGCAGGTCCGCCCAGATCGCGTCCCACTCGCGGCGGGTGAGGTCCTTGCCCGCCCGGTAGGGGTCGATGCCCTGCCGGAACAGCACCTCGGCACGGTAGACGTTGCCGACGCCCGCGACGACCTTCTGGTCCATCAGGAGGGCGGCGACGGTGATCCGGCTGCGGGAGATCCGCTGCCAGGCCCGTTCGCCGTCCTCGCCGTCGCGCAGCGGGTCGGGGCCGAGCCGGTCGTGTATCGCGCGTTTCTCGGCGTCGGTGATCAGGGCGCAGGTGGTGGGGCCGCGCAGGTCCGCGTGGTGGGCGTCGTTCAGCAGGCGCAGCCGGACGGTGTCGGTGGGCGGCGGGGCCGGGACCGTACCGAAGCCGAGCCTGCCGAACAGGCCGAGGTGGACGTGGACCCAGCCGGTGTCCTCGAAGCCGAGGAAGAGGTGCTTGCCGTGGGCGTCGGCCCCGTCCAGCACCCGGCCGTCGAGCAGGGCGGCGCTCTCGGTGAACCTGCCCTGCGGACTGCTCACCCGTACCGGCCGGCCGGCGAAGCGCTCGCGGTGGTCGTCCGCGAGGCGGTGGATGGTGTGTCCCTCGGGCACGGCGGCGGTTCTCCTCGGTGACATGGCTGTGCCGCCGGGGACACCGGCGGCACGGTTCAGGACAGGGGGCGGTCAGCCCTGCTGCGGGTGGTGGGCGGGGACCGGGGGGAGCTCGCCGGTGTTCTCGTACGCCGTGAGCATGTCGATGCGGCGGGTGTGCCGCTCCTCGCCGGAGTACGGGGTGGCGAGGAAGATCTCGACGAACTTGGTGGACTCCTCGACCGTGTGCATCCGGCCGCCGATGGAGATCACGTTGGCGTTGTTGTGCTCGCGGCCGAGCGCGGCGGTCTGCTCGCTCCAGGCGAGTGCGGCGCGGACGCCCTTGACCTTGTTGGCGGCGATCTGCTCGCCGTTGCCGGAGCCGCCGATCACGATGCCGAGGCTGTCCGGGTCGGCTGCCGTCTTCTCGGCGGCCCGGAGGCAGAACGGCGGGTAGTCGTCCTGGGCGTCGTAGATGTGGGGGCCGCAGTCGACGACTTCGTGGCCCTGTGCCTTGAGCCACTCGACGAGGTGGTTCTTGAGTTCGTAACCGGCATGGTCGGATCCGAGGTACACGCGCATGGGAGGAGTGTGGCACGAGCCGCGCCGGGGGGCGAAGGCGCGTGGGGCGGTACGGCCCCGGACGGCCGAGAGGCCCGCCGGTCCGCGTGCTGCGGCCCGGCGAGCCTCTGCGGAGGTCCTTGCGGTGTCAGCCCCGGCGGCCGGCGAGCTTCCAGGAGGCGGGCAGCGCGCCCATGGCCAGCGCCGCCTTGAGCGCGTCGCCGAGCAGGAACGGCGTCAGGCCCGCGGCGATCGCGGCGCTCGCCGACATGCCGGTGGACAGCGCCAGGTACGGCACGCCGACCGCGTAGATGATCGCCGAGCCGAGGACCATCGTCCCGGCGGTGCGCAGCACCGAGCGGTCGCCGCCGCGCCGGGCCAGGCCGCCGACGACGGTGGCGGCCAGCAGCATGCCGAGGACGTAGCCGAAGGAGGCGCCGCCCGCGCCGGAGGTGCCGGCCGAGAACCACGGCATGCCCGCCATGCCGACGAGGGCGTACACGGCCAGGGCGAGGAAGCCGCGGCGGGCTCCGAGCGCGGTGCCCACGAGGAGGGCGGCGAAGGTCTGGCCGGTGACGGGGACCGGGGAGCCGGGGACCGGCACGGCGATCTGGGCGGCTATGCCGGTGAGCGCGGCGCCGCCGAGCACCAGGGCGGTGTCCACGGCGTAGCGGTGCCGGGCGGCGGGCAGCAGGTCGGCGAGGACCGCTCCGGTGCGGGCGGGGGCGGCAGCAGTGCTCATCGGGGACTCCGCGGGGGTGAGGGTGGGGGCAGACGGGACGGACTGATCGTGACGTTAGCCGACCGGGCCGCGCTCGATCACCATCAGCGGCCCACAAAGCGGCGGTTGGGGCGTTGGTGGGATTCGCACAAGGAAGGCCGCGCAATCGTCGTGGGGCGTGATGCTTGTCACGGAGGAAGAAAGGGATTCATTCGGGGCCTGCGGGGAAGGGGCGCGGGAGCGGGACTGTGAACTCCCTCTAAAAGCGCGGTACGTGACGACGGCCCACCGCACGCCGCCGCGTGGGCGTCCGGTGTGGGCCCGGTGACCGTGTGGCGGACGGTGGTTCCCGGCGGCCGGGGCACATGGTCAGACTGGGAGGAACCGCCCGTCTCGCCTACCGAACAGAGCTCGTCCATGTCCCGGACCTCCGCGCCCTCCCCCACCGGCTCCCCGGCCACCGCGCCGGACACCGGCCCCGAACCGCCCCTGACGCACGGGCTCAAGCAGCGCCATCTCTCGATGATCGCGCTGGGCGGGGTCATCGGCGCCGGGCTCTTCGTCGGCTCCGGCGCCGGCATCGCCGCAGCGGGCCCCTCGATCGTCATCGCGTACGCGGTCTCGGGGCTGCTGGTCATGCTCGTGATGCGGATGCTCGGCGAGATGTCGGCGGCCAACCCGGCGTCCGGATCGTTCTCCGTGCACGCCGAGCGGGCGATCGGCCCGTGGGCCGGGTTCACGGCGGGCTGGGCGTTCTGGGTGCTGCTCTGCGTGGCCGTGGGCCTGGAGGGGATCGGCGCGGCCCAGATCGTCACGGGCTGGCTGCCGGGCACCCCGGAATGGGCCTGGGTGGCGCTGTTCATGGTGGTCTTCCTGGGGACGAACCTGGCGTCGGTGACGAAGTTCGGCGAGTTCGAGTTCTGGTTCGCCGCGCTCAAGGTCACCGCGATCACGCTGTTCCTGGTGTTGGGCGTCCTGGCGGTCCTCGGGGTGCTGCCGGGCACGGACGCGCCGGGCACCGCCAACCTCAGCGGTGCGGGCGGTTTCCTGCCGAACGGCTCGGACGGTCTGGTCATCGGGCTGCTCGCCTCCGTCTTCGCGTACGGCGGTCTGGAGACCGTCACCATCGCCGCCGCGGAGTCCGAGGACCCGGTGCGGGGCGTCGCGCGGGCCGTGCGGACGGCGATGTGGCGGATCGCGCTGTTCTACGTGGGCTCGATGGCGGTCGTCGTCACGCTGGTTCCGTGGAGCGACCCGGAGGTCGTCGAGGTGGGGCCGTTCTACGCGGCGCTGGACCACCTCGGCATCGGCGGGGCGGCGCAGATCATGAACGTGGTCATCCTGGTCGCCCTCCTCTCCGCGATGAACGCCAACATCTACGGCGCGTCGCGCATGGCCTGCTCGCTGGTGGCGCGCGGCCAGGGCCCGCGGCGGCTGGGCCGGGTCTCCGCCGGAGTGCCGCGCACCGCGGTCCTGGTCTCGTCCGGCTTCGGTTTCCTGTGCGTGCTGCTGAGCTACTGGCGCCCCGACGACGTCTTCCCCTGGCTGCTCAACATGACCGGTGCGGTGATCCTGGTCGTCTGGATCTTCATCGCCGTCTCCCAGCTCATCCTGCGCGCCCGCCTCGAACGCGAGGCGCCCGAGCGGCTGGTGGTGCGGATGTGGCTGTTCCCGGGCCTGACGGTGGTGGCGCTGCTCGCCATGGCCGGCATCTTCGTCCTGATGCTCCGCCAGCCCGGCACCCGCGACCAGCTCCTGGCGTCGGGCGCGCTGACGGTGGTCCTGGCCGCCGTCGGCGCGGTACGCCAGCGGCGGCGCGCCGGGACCGGATCGCCGGGGGCCTGAGCCGACGGGCCTGAGCCGACGGGCCTGAGCGGGGCCCCGAACCGGCTGGCCTGAGCCGGAACCCACCGAAGCCGTACGAAACACCGGGTCCTACGTCGAAGGACGGACCCGGTGTTCGGCGTTCCTGCTGTTAGCCTGCTCTTGCATAGAGGTTGCAATAACAACTTGCCAGCAGTTGGAGGGTTCGAAACCAATGGCCACGTACACGCTCCCGGAACTCCCGTACGACTACGCCGCGCTCGAACCGGTCATCAATCCGCAGATCATCGAGCTCCACCACGACAAGCACCACGCCGCTTACGTGAAGGGCGCGAACGACACCCTGGAGCAGCTGGAGGAGGCCCGCGACAAGGAGGCCTGGGGAGCGGTCAACGGCCTCCAGAAGAACCTGGCCTTCCACCTCTCCGGCCACATCCTGCACTCGATCTACTGGCACAACATGACCGGCGACGGCGGCGGCGAGCCCCTCGCGGCGGACGGGGTGGGGGAGCTCGCGGACGCGATCACCGAGTCCTTCGGCTCCTTCGCCGGTTTCAAGTCCCAGCTGACGAAGGCCGCGGCCACCACGCAGGGTTCCGGCTGGGGCGTCCTCGCGTACGAGCCGCTCAGCGGCGGGCTGATCGTCGAGCAGGTCTACGACCACCAGGGCAACGTGGGCCAGGGCTCGACCCCGATCCTGGTCTTCGACGCCTGGGAGCACGCCTTCTACCTCCAGTACAAGAACCAGAAGGTGGACTTCATCGACGCCATGTGGGCCGTCGTCAACTGGCAGGACGTGGCCAGGCGCTACGCCGCCGCCAAGGAGCGCGCGGACGTCCTGCTGCTCGCCCCCTGAGCGGGCGCCCGGACCGGGCGCCCCGAACGTCCTGCCTCGTGATCGTCTTCTCACCCTTCACCAGGCAGGCGGATGAGGGGGAGGCCCCCGCCCGGACGTGACGGGCGGGGGCCTCCCTGACGTCTCCCCCGCTGCCATGATGTCCGTCATGAGGAGCACTTCATGACGATCACCGTCCACGAGCTGGTGTACTACCCGGTCAAGGGCTGCGCCGGGGCCGCGGTGGACTCCGCGCGGGTCACCACCACCGGCCTCGAACACGACCGGACGTTCATGGTGGTCGACGCGTCCGACGGCGCGTTCCGCAGCCAGCGCACCCACCCCGCGATGGCGGCGGTCGGGGCCCGGGTCCTGGACTCCGGGGCGGTCCTCGCCCTGTCCGCCGAGGGCGCCGGACCGCTGCGCCTGGAGGTGACCCTGGACGGGCCGCGCCGCGAGGTCAGCATGTTCGGCCGGGGCCTCGGGCCGGCCGTCGACCAGGGGGACGAGGCCGCGGAGTGGTTCTCCGATGCGCTGGGCGCCCCGTCCCGGCTGGTCCGGGTGGTCCCGGGCTTCGACCGCGACGGCTGGGGCGAGACCCCCGGCAAGCTCAACTTCGCGGACGCGCACGCGGTCCTGGTCGCCTCGACGGCCTCGCTGGCCGGTCTCAACACCCGCATCGCGGCCCGGGGCGACGCCGCGCCCGTGCCCATGGACCGCTTCCGGCCCAACATCGTGCTGACCGGTGACGACGAGCCGCACTTCGAGGACCGGGTGGCCCGGATGACCCTGGGAACCGCCGAACTCGCCTACTCGGTACGGGCTTTGCGGTGCGACGTGCCGCTCGTCGACCAGCGCACCGGCCGCCGCGCCGGCCCGGAGCCGGTACGCACGCTGGCCACGTACCGCAGGGAGCCGGAGTTCGGCGGCAAGCTGAGCTTCGGCGCGAAGAACGCGGTGGTCCGCGAGGGCGGGGTGCGGGTCGGCGACCCGGTCGCCGTCCACAGCCCGGTGGGCGGCTGAACACCCGTAGCCCCGCCTGGACACGGGCCGCGGTGCCGGGTGCCGGCCGAGCGAGCTCTACTCCGGGGCCGCACCCTGCCCCGCCGGGGTCTTCGTCCACGGGCCGACGCCGAGCCGGCCCGTGGTGCCGAGGTCGAGTTCCGGGGTGACCGTCACGGGCCCGGCCCCGGGCTTCGCGGTGACCTCGACGTACGGGGCGTTCACCGGGTCGCCCTCGGTGGTGGTGTTGCGCCAGGCGAGGTTGGCGTACGCGCTCTCGCCCGGGCGCAGCGTGACGGGGCGAGGTGCCGCGTCGCCGCCGATCCCGGTGGAGATCGCGGTGGTGCCGTGCAGGATCTTCACCCCGCTCACCGGGTCCCGGTCCTCGTCGAGGAGCCGGAGCGCGGGGTAACCGTCGAGGCGGTAGTCGGCGGCGGAGCAGTTGACCAGGTGGATGCCCACGACCCGCAGCCCCATCGCCGCGTCGCCCCGGTCGTTGGTGATGCGCACCCCGGAGGACGGGCAGGCACCGTCCTCGGCGGGCGCCCCGTCCGCCGGGACGGCCCGCACCTTGGTGATCCGGGCCCGGTACGAGCGGGCCGAGCCCGGCCCGTCCGCCGCGTCGAGGGGGCGCCGCACGGTCTGGCCGGGCTTCACCGCCTCGACGGTGCGCGTGATGCTGTCCATGGCCTCACCGAAGCCGTTCACCAGGCTGAAGGTGACGGTGAAGGTGAGCGCTTCCTTCTCGGTGTTGGTGACCTCGAACCCGGTGGACGGGGCGCCGGAGGGCCCGCACTTGCCGCTGATCACCCGGACGTCGTCCCAGGTCCGCCCGGCGGGGTCGGTGAGCGGTGCGGCGGAGGCGCAGGTGGCCCCGGGCGAGGCCGGGGCGCCGGCCGTCTCCTCCCCGCATCCGGTGAGCAGCGCGGTGCTCGCGAGGGCGGCACACAGGGCGAGGGCGGTGACGGGGCGCATCCGCCCAGAAGATCAAAGACCACCCGGGCCGGGCTGTGCTCCGGATCACATATCACGTCACAGCGGCGTCACAGCCCGCGGCGGGGTCCGGCCCGGCCGGCCCCCGGGCCCGGAACATCCGCTCAGTCGAAGATCGGTCCCTGGGTGCGGGTGCGCTTGATCTCGTAGAAGCCGGGGATCGAGGCGACCATCAGGGTGCCGTCCCAGAGCTTCGCGGCCTCCTCGCCCTTGGGGGCGGGGGTGACGACCGGTCCGAAGAAGGCGATCTGCTCGCCGTCGGCGCCGGGGACGGCGATGACCGGGGTGCCGACCTCCTGGCCCACCTTGTCGATGCCCTCCTTGTGGGAGGCGCGCAGCTCGGTGTCGTAGGCGTCGGAGCCGGCGTGATCGGCGAGTTCGACGGGCAGGCCGACGTCCTTCAGCGCGGCCTCGACCGCCTCGCGGGTGACGCCCTCGCCCCGGTTGTGGAAGCGGGTGCCGAGCGCGGTGTAGAGGGGGCCGACGACCTCGTCGCCGTGGAGCTGCTGGGCGGCGACGACCACCCGCACCGGGCCCCACGCCTTGTTCTCCAGCAGGTCGCGGTACTCGTCGGGCAGGTCGTCGAGCCGGTCCTCGTTGAGCACGGCCAGGCTCATCACGTGCCAGCGGACCTCGACGTCGCGGACCTTCTCCACCTCCAGCATCCAGCGGGAGGTCATCCAGGCCCAGGGGCAGACCGGGTCGAACCAGAAGTCGACGGGGGTCCTGCCGGTCGCCGTGCTGTTGTCAGACATGTCTCTCCTCGAACGGACGGATCGCGTCGGTGGGTAAGTCTGTGCGCGAGAACACCGGACGACGCTCCGGCCATTCCCGCACGCGGGTCAGGAAGACGGCATGGGAGGATCAAACTATTCGAACGTGACACAAAGGAGTGTGCCGTGCCCGGCCAGAACCTGTCCCGAGACGAGGCCCGCGAGCGGGCCGAGCTGCTGACCGTCGACGGTTACGACGTCGAACTCGACGTGCGTTCCGCGATCGGCGAGCCCGGCCGGGACGACCTGACGGACGGTCCGCTGACCTTCCGCTCGCTGACGACGATCCGCTTCCGCACGGCGCGCGGCGGCGCGTCGACCTTCGCGGACCTCATCGCCCCGTCCGTCGACGCGGTGACGCTGGACGGCACCGAGCTGGACCCGGCCGTCGTATTCGACGGGGCGCGGATCGCGCTGACGGACCTGCCGGAGGGCGAACACGTCCTGGTGGTCGACGCGCGGTGCGCGTACAGCCGGACCGGCGAGGGCATGCACCGGTTCGTCGACCCGGAGGACGGCGAGGTCTACCTCTACACCCAGTACGAGCCGGCGGACGCGCGCCGCGTCTTCGCCAACTTCGAGCAGCCCGACCTCAAGGCCCCCTACCGCTTCCGGGTCACGGCGCCCGCGGAGTGGACGGTCTGGAGCAACGGCGCGGAGGAGTCCCGCGAGGGCGGGGTGTGGCGGTTCGCGGAGACCCAGCCGATCTCCACGTACATCACGGCGGTCGTCGCCGGCCCGTACCACTACGTCACCGACTCCTACAGCCGGACCTTCGAGGACGGCACGACGCTGGAGATCCCGCTCGGCGCCATGTGCCGCAAGGGGCTCGCCAAGCACTTCGACGCCGACGACGTCTTCCTCATCACCAAGCAGGGCCTGGACTTCTTCCACGACAACTTCGACTACCCGTACCCGTTCGGGAAGTACGACCAGGCGTTCGTGCCGGAGTACAACCTCGGCGCGATGGAGAACCCGGGCTGCGTCACGTTCCGCGAGGAGTACATCTTCCGCGGCAAGGTGACGCAGGCGGCGTACGAGAGCCGGGCCAACGTCATCCTGCACGAGATGGCGCACATGTGGTTCGGGGACCTCGTCACCATGCAGTGGTGGGACGACCTGTGGCTGAAGGAGTCCTTCGCGGACTTCATGGGCGTCTTCGCGATGGTGGGCGCGACCCGCTTCGAGGACGGCTGGATCACCTTCGCCAACAACCGCAAGTCCTGGGCGTACCGCGCCGACCAGCTGCCCTCCACCCACCCGGTCACGGCCGACATCCGTGACCTGGAGGACGCCAAGCTGAACTTCGACGGCATCACGTACGCCAAGGGCGCCTCCGTGCTGAAGCAGCTGGTGGCGTACGTGGGACGGGATGCGTTCCTGGAGGGGGCCCGGCGCTACTTCAAGAAGCACGCCTACGGCAACACCCGGCTCGGGGACCTGCTGTCGGTGCTGTCCGAGACGTCCGGCCGGGACATGACCGCCTGGTCGCGCTCCTGGCTGCAGACCGCGGGCGTCAACTCGCTGACCCCGGTGGCGACGTACGACGCGGCCGGCCGGATCACCGAGCTGGCCGTCCTCCAGGAGGCCGCCGAGTCCCACCCGGAGCTGCGGCCCCACCGGATCGCCGTCGGCCTGTACCGCCGCACCCCCGAGGGGGAACTGGTGCGTTACGCGCGCGCCGAGGCGGACGTGTCGGGTCCGCGCACGGTGATCGGGGAGCTGGCCGGGGCCGAGCGGCCCGAGCTGATCCTCGTCAACGACGACGACCTGACGTACTGCAAGGTCCGCTTCGACGAGGTCTCCCTCACCACCCTGCGGGCGCACCTGGGCGACATCACGGACCCGCTGGCCCGCGCCCTGTGCTGGTCGGCGCTGTGGAACCTCACCCGGGACGGGCTGATGCCCGCCCGCGACTTCGTCTCGCTGGTCCTGGCCTTCGCCGGGCGCGAGACGGACATCGGTGTGCTCCAGATGCTGCACACCTGGACGCGCGGCGCGCTGGTGCACTACGCCGCCCCCGAGTGGCGCGAGGAGGGCGGCCGCGCACTGGCCGAGGGCGCCCTCGGCGAACTGCGGCTCGCCGAGCCGGGCAGTGAGCACCAGCTCGCCTGGGCCCGGTTCTTCGCGTCGGTCGCCGCGTCGGACAGCGACTTCCAGCTGCTGTCCGGGCTGCTCGACGGCACGGCCAGGATCGACGGGCTCGACGTCGACCAGGAGCTGCGCTGGGCGTTCCTGTCGCCGCTGGTCGCGCACAGCGCCGCCGACGAGGCGGCGGTGGACGCCGAGCTGGCCCGGGACGACACGGCCTCCGGCAAGCGGCACCACGTACGGTGCCTGGCCTCCCGGCCGTCCGCCGAGGTCAAGGCCCGGGCGTGGGCGGACGTCGTGGAGTCGGACACGCTGTCCAACGCCCTGGTGGAGGCGACGATCGCGGGCTTCGCGCAGTCCTCGCAGCGGGAGCTGCTGGCGCCGTACGCCGAGCGGTACTTCGAGGCGATCGAGCGGGTCTGGGCCGAGCGGTCGATCCAGATCGGGATGGCCGTGGTCAGGGGGCTGTTCCCGGCCCTCCAGGACGACCCGGCGACCCTGGAGGCGGCCGACGCGTGGCTGGAGTCCCACGCGGACGCGGCGCCGGCGCTGCGGAGGCTGGTGCTGGAGGCCCGCGACGACCTGGCGCGGGGACTTCGGGCGCAGGCGGTGGATTCGGTGGCGTGAACGGGGCCTCCTGGTCGGGGCCCTTGCCCGGTGACTCCGTTGCCGGGCAAGGGTTCCGTCCTCGAACGCCTGACGGACGGGCGGTGGGGCGGACCCGGCCTTTTCGGATGTCGAACGCCCGTACTTCAGGACGGCGTTGTCCGGATATGTCGACGGGCCTGTAACAAGGGTCAGGATTCCGCCCGCCGGCGGGATACACCGGAGCATGGCTCAGAACACCCCGCTCCCGCCCTTTCCCTCCGTCACCACCCCTGCGCGTCAACGCGTGCTTTCCTCCGCCCAGTTGAAGGCGATGGGCGTGTCCGCCGGGCAGGCCGCCGCGCGGTGCGGGGCCGGGGGCCCGTGGCAGCAGCCGCTGCCCGGCGTCTTCGTCCTGCACCCGGGGGCGCTCAGCGGCCGGGAGCGGCTGCGGTCCGCCCTGTTGTACGCGGGCCGGCCGCCGGCCTCCGGCCGGGGGCCCGTCCCCTCCCGGGCCGCCGACCCGGCGTACGGCGAGGCGATGCTCACCGGGCTCGCCGCGCTCTCGCTGTACGGCTTCGCCGCTGCGCCGCCCGCCACCGCGGTGGAGCGGATCGACGTGCTGGTGCCCCGGGCGCGACGGCTGCGGTCGGCCGGGTACGCCCGGCTGCTGCGGACCGCCGAACCGCCGCGGCCGGAGCGGGTGGACGGACTGCCGGTGGCCCCGGTGGCGCGGGCACTGGCGGACGCGGTGGCCGGGCCCGGTGACGCGCTCACCGTGCGCCGACTGCTCACCGAGGCGGTGCGCGGCGGCCACTGCGAACCGGCCGTGGTGGTCGGTGAGCTGAACCGCGTCAAGGCGCTCGGCCGGCCGCAGGTGGCGCACGCGCTCGACACCCTGCTGTCCGAGGGCCGGGCCATGGCGGAGGAGCGGCTGTACGACATGGTGCGCGCTCACGGGCTCGAGGAGCCGATGTGGAACGTGGATCTGCGGCTGCCCGGCGGCCCGCACCTGGGCGGCGTGGACGCCTACTGGCCCGACGAGGCGGTCGCCGCGGTGCTGGACATCGGGGCCCCGCGGCACAGCCCCCTCGCCGAGGGCCGGCGGCAAGAGGAGCACGAGGCCGAGTGGTCCGCGTACGCCGCGCGGCGCGAGCATCTGGAACGGCTCGGGGTCACCGTCGTCCACCTCGCCCCGGAGAAGCTGCGCGACGCGCGCGAGCAGCAGGCGACGGTGGTCCGGACGGCGCTGATGGCCGCGGCGGACCGGGAGCCGGCGGCGTACGTGATGATCCTGCCTCGCTGAGGCGCCGCCGTCCCACCGGCGGCTCCCCGGGCGCGGCCCGATTCGCACCTGAATCGGGCTGTTCGCCCCCCTCCGGCATATCGGCCCCGGTGGCGGGATTACGCCATGACCTCAACAAGCCCCTCACAACTCTCCACAAACCCCTGTCATTTACGAAAGGGTGAGCGGTCATCCGGTACCGATTTCCGGACTCTCTCTTTCACATACAGGGATGCTGATGACCTCCGAATCCCCCAGCCCCATACCCGGCGCGAGACGCGTGGCCCGCGTCGCGGCCGCCGCCGGACTGGTGGCCGCCCTGGCCGCCACCGGCGCCGCTCCGGTCTTCGCGACCGACGCCCCGGCCCCCGCCCCCGCCCCCGTCAAGACCGCCGCCGGCGGCGGCGCGGCGGACAAGCTCGGCACGGCCGACGCCGAGGTTCTCACCAAGGCGAAGGCCAAGGGCGAGAAGAACATCACGATGATGGTCGCCACCGCTCCCGGTGCGACCGAGCAGGTCACCGAGCAACTGGACGCCGTCAAGGGCTCCGTGCTCGGGCAGGCCTACGACAAGCTCGGCTATGTGCGGGCCACCGTGCCCACCGCGGCCGCCGAGGCCACCATCAAGGCGGCCTCGAAGCTGTCGTCCGTCCACGGCATCGATCTCAAGCAGGAGATCGTGCTGGACGACCCGACGCCGTCGGCCGACCGGGCGACCGGTGGCCGGACCTCGGTGAAGTCGACGGGGACCTACCCGGCGCCCGGGAAGAACACCCCGGCGACGAACCCGTACAACCCCTCCTTCGAGACGGGCGCGGTCGACTTCGTCCAGCAGCACCCCAAGGCCGACGGCCGCGGCGTGACCATCGGCGTCCTCGACTCCGGGGTCGACCTCGGTCACCCGGCGCTGCAGAAGACCACCACCGGCGAGCGCAAGATCACCGACTGGGTGACCGCCACCGACCCGGTCAGCGACGGCGACGGCACCTGGCTGCGGATGACGGACGCGGTGTCCGGACCGGCGTTCACCTACGGCGGCCGCTCCTACGCGGCCCCGGCCGGGTCGTACCGGATCAGCGTCTTCAAGGAGGCCGTCACCAGGGGCGGCGACATGGCGGGCGACCTCAACCGGGACGGCGACACCACCGACTCCTGGGCCGTCCTGTACGACCCGGTCGCCGGCACCACCCGGGTGGACCTGAACAACAACGCGAACTTCTCCGACGACGAGGTCCTCAAGCCGTACAAGGAGAACCACCAGGTCTCCTACTTCGGCACGGACGACCCGCGGACCGAGGTCGTCGAGCGCATCCCGTTCGTCGTGGAGACCCGCAAGAACGTCGTGTACAACGCGGCGGGCGCCACGTCCGACTACGTCAACATCGGCGTGATCGAGTCCGAGCACGGCACCCACGTCGCGGGCATCACCGCCGCGAACGGTCTGTTCGGCGGCAGGATGAACGGTGCCGCGCCCGGCGCGAAGATCGTCTCCTCGCGCGCCTGCACCTGGTCCGGCGGCTGCACCAACATCGCGCTCACCGAGGGCATGATCGACCTCGTCGTGAACCGCGGCGTCGACGTCGTCAACATGTCGATCGGCGGCCTGCCGCCGCTCAACGACGGCAACAACGCCCGCGCCGAGCTCTACAAGCGCCTCATCGACGTCTACGGCGTCCAGCTGGTCATCTCGGCCGGCAACAGCGGCCCCGGCGTCAACACCATCGGTGACCCCGGCCTCGCCGACCACGTCATCTCGGTCGGCGCGTCCATCTCCAAGGAGACCTGGGCCGCGAACTACGGCTCGGCCGTCACCAAGAAGTACGACATGATGCCGTTCTCCTCGCGCGGCCCGCGTGAGGACGGCGGCTTCACGCCGACCCTGACGGCTCCCGGCGCGGCGATCAACTCGACGCAGACCTGGCTGCCCGGCAGTCCGGTCAAGGAGGCGGGCTACTCCCTCCCGGCCGGCTACTCCATGCTCCAGGGCACGTCGATGGCCTCCCCGCAGGCCGCCGGCGCGACCGCGCTGCTGCTGTCCGCCGCGAAGCAGAAGCACATCGAGCTGCCCCCGGCCGACCTGCGCACCGCGCTGACCAGCACCGCCACCCGGATCAAGGACGTGCCCGCGCACGCCCAGGGTGCCGGTCTGATCAACATCGTCGGCGCCTGGAAGCAGATCGAGAAGCAGGGCGCCCCGGCGCACGAGTACACGGTCAAGGCCCCGGTCGACACCGCGATCGACTTCGCGCTCAAGACCCCGGGCTTCGGCACCGGCCTGTACGACCGCGAGGGCGGCCTCAAGACCGGCCAGAAGAAGACCTACGACGTCACGGTCACCCGCACCACGGGCGCGGACAAGGACGTCGCGCACAAGCTGTCCTGGAAGTACAACGACGGCACCTTCGGGCTGACCGGCCCGAGCACCGTCTCGCTGCCGCTCGGCAAGCCGGTGACGGTCAAGGTCCAGGCGAAGCCGGGCAGCGCGGGCGTGCACAGCGCGATCCTGCAGCTCGACGACGCGAAGACCTCCGGGGTGGACCAGCAGATCCTGACGACGGTCGTCGTCGCCAAGGACCTGGTGAAGCCGGCGTACGCGTACACGACGTCCGGCTCGGTGCAGCGCAACGGCACCACGTCGTACTTCGTGACCGTGCCGGAGGGCGCCAAGACCCTCGAGGTCGCCATGAGCGCCCTGCGCTCGGGCAGCCAGACCCGCTTCATCTCCATCCACCCGTACGGGGTCGCGGTGGAGGACAGCGGGACGCCGTTCTGCTACCCGAACTACGAGAACCCGGCCAACACCTGCCGCCCCGACGTGCGCTCGTACGCCGACCCGCAGGCCGGTGTCTGGGAGATCGAGGTCGAGGCCCGGCGTACGTCGCCGCTGCTCGACAACCCGTACAAGCTGGATGTCTCGCTGCTCGGCGCCACCTTCGACCCGGCGGTGCGGACCCTCGCCGAGGCGAAGATCGGCACCCCGGCCGCGGTGGACTGGACGGTCACCAACAACGCGGGTGACCTGACGGGCAGGCTCAAGGGCGGCTCGCTGGGCTCGGCCGCCGTCGAGCGTCCGTCGATCTCTACGGGCGGCAAGTACGTCAAGGAGGTCACCATCGGTGAGGGCGTCGAGAAGCTGGACTTCGCCATCGGCGGCACCTCGGACGCCAACGCCGACCTGGACCTGTACGTCTACAAGGGCGCGGCCGAGGTGGGCTCCTCCACCACGGCGGGCTCCGAGGAGGCCGTCAGCCTGGTGAAGCCGTCCGCGGGCACGTACAGGGTCGAGATCGAGGGCTACGACGTCCCCGCCGGCACCACCGAGTACGACTACCGCGACGTGTACTACTCGCCGTCGCTCGGCACGATCAACGTCGACGAGTCGAAGGCCGTGAACCTGGCCAACGGCGCGTCGGCCAAGGTCGGTGCCGAGGTCGCGGTCGCCGGGGCCGCCCCCGCAGGCCGGCAGTTCTTCGGCGAGGTCCAGCTGGTGAACTCCCGCGGCACCGCCGCGGGCACCGGCAGCGTCGTGATCGAGAAGGTCACGCCGTAGTCACACCACGCTGAACGTGTGATCCGTACGACAGGGGGCGGGCGCTCACGGAGCGCCCGCCCCCGCTGCGCTGCGCCCCCGCTCGCGGGCCGTCCCGCGGGCCGGACAATGGATTGGACAAGGAAGCCGTGGACATACGCATCATGGAGCGGCAACCGTGCCCGTTCGTACGTCTGAGGGAGTTCCCGTGAAGGTCGGAATCGTCGGCGCCACCGGTCAGGTCGGCACAGTCATGCGCAGCATCCTGGCCGAGCGGAAGTTCCCGGCCGACGAGCTGCGGCTGTTCGCCTCCGCGCGCTCGGCGGGCTCCACGATCGAGTGGCAGGGCCGGGAGATCACCGTCGAGGACGCCTCGACGGCCGACTACACGGGCCTGGACATCGTGCTCTTCTCGGCCGGTGGCGCGACGTCGAAGGCGCTCGCCGAGAAGGTCGCCTCGCAGGGCGCCGTCGTGATCGACAACTCCTCCGCCTGGCGCAAGGACCCCCAGGTTCCGCTGGTCGTCTCCGAGGTCAACCCGCACGCGATCGCAAACCGCCCCAAGGGCATCATCGCCAACCCGAACTGCACCACGATGGCCGCCATGCCCGTGCTGCGCCCGCTGCACGAGGAGGCGGGGCTCGAAGCGCTGACCGTCGCCACGTACCAGGCGGTCTCCGGCTCCGGCCTGGCCGGCGTCGCCGAGCTGCACGGCCAGGCGTCCAAGGTCGTCGCCGACGCGGACAAGCTCACACACGACGGCTCGGCCGTGGACTTCCCGGAGCCCGGTGTCTACAAGCGCCCCATCGCCTTCAACGTGCTGCCGCTGGCCGGCTCCGTCGTCGACGACGGGTCCTTCGAGACGGACGAGGAGCAGAAGCTCCGCAACGAGTCCCGCAAGATCCTGGAGATCCCGGAGCTGAAGGTCTCCGGCACCTGCGTCCGGGTCCCGGTCTTCTCCGGCCACTCCCTCCAGGTCAACGCCCGCTTCGCCCGCCCGATCGGGGTGGAGCGCGCGTACGAACTGCTGAAGGACGCGCCGGGCGTCGAGCTGTCCGAGATCCCCACGCCGCTCCAGGCCGCGGGGAAGGACGCGTCCTTCGTGGGGCGCATCCGCAACGACGAGACCGTGGAGCACGGGCTCGCGCTCTTCGTCTCCAACGACAACCTGCGCAAGGGCGCGGCGCTGAACGCGGTCCAGATCGCGGAGCTGGTGGCGGCGGAGCTCGCCGGCTGACGCGGGGGCGCCGGGGGCGCCGGAGGCCGGAGGACGCCGGGGGGCGGTGCCGCTGCGCGGGGCCGTCCCCTCCCCGCCCCTTCCCGAAACCGGGGCTCTGCCCCGGACCCCGCTCCTCAAACGCCGGAGGGGCTGCAGGAGGCGAACGCCGGAAGGGGCTGGAGGAGACGAACGCCGGAAGGGGCTGGAGGAGGCGAACGCCGGAAGGGCTGGAGGAGCGCCTTCGCCCAGGGCCGAAAACGGGCATCGCTCTGTGTGGCCGTCCCGTGGAAGGATGGCGGGAAACATCACAGAGCAAGGAGATGACCGCGTGCCTGGCACGAATCTGACCCGCGAAGAGGCACAGGAGCGGGCGCGCCTGCTGACCGTGGACGCGTACGAGATCGATCTCGACCTCTCCGGGGCGCAGGAGGGCGGGACCTACCGGTCCGTCACCACCGTGCGCTTCGACTCCGCCGAAGCCGGTGCGGAGACCTTCATCGACCTGGTCGCCCCCGCGGTGCACGAGGTCGAGCTGAACGGCAGGCCGCTGGACGTCGCGGCGGTGTTCCGCGACTCGCGCATCACCCTGCCGCACCTGCAGGCCGGCGCCAACGAGCTGAAGGTCGTCGCCGACTGCGCGTACACCAACACCGGCGAGGGACTGCACCGCTTCGTCGACCCGGTCGACGAGCAGGCGTACCTGTACACCCAGTTCGAGGTCCCGGACGCGCGCCGCGTCTTCGCGAGCTTCGAGCAGCCCGACCTGAAGGCGACCTTCCGGTTCACCGTGAAGGCCCCCTCCGGCTGGACCGTGATCTCCAACTCGCCGACACCGGAGCCCCAGGACGACGTCTGGTCGTTCGAGCCGACGCCGCGCATCTCCTCGTACATCACCGCCCTGATCGTCGGCCCGTACCACTCGGTGCACAGCAGCTACGAGAAGGACGGCCGGACCGTCCCGCTGGGCATCTACTGCCGGCCCTCGCTCGCCGAGTACCTGGACGCGGACGCGATCTTCGACGTGACCCGGCTGGGCTTCGACTGGTTCCAGGAGAAGTTCGACTACGCGTACCCGTTCGCCAAGTACGACCAGCTCTTCGTCCCGGAGTTCAACGCGGGCGCGATGGAGAACGCGGGCGCGGTGACCATCCGCGACCAGTACGTCTTCCGGTCCAAGGTGACGGACGCGGCGTACGAGACGCGGGCCGAGACCATCCTGCACGAGCTGGCCCACATGTGGTTCGGCGACCTCGTCACGATGGAGTGGTGGAACGACCTCTGGCTGAACGAGTCGTTCGCCACGTACACCTCGATCGCCTGCCTGGCGTACGCCGAGGGCTCGGGGTGGCCGCACTCGTGGACCACGTTCGCCAACTCCATGAAGACGTGGGCCTACCGGCAGGACCAGCTGCCCTCGACCCACCCGATCATGGCCGACATCCGCGACCTGGACGACGTCCTGGTCAACTTCGACGGCATCACGTACGCCAAGGGCGCCTCGGTCCTGAAGCAGTTGGTGGCGTACGTCGGCATGGACGAGTTCTTCAAGGGCGTCCAGGCGTACTTCAAGGCGCACGCCTTCGGCAACACGCGGCTGACCGACCTGCTGGGCGCGCTGGAGGAGACCTCCGGCCGCGACCTGAAGACCTGGTCGAAGGCGTGGCTGGAGACGGCCGGCATCAACATCCTGCGCCCGGAGATCGAGACCGACGAGAACGGCCACGTCACGTCGTTCACCGTGCTCCAGGAAGCGCCCGCGCTGCCCGCCGGCGCCAAGGGCGAGCCGACGCTGCGCCCGCACCGCATCGCCATCGGCTGCTACGACCTCGACGGGGCCGGGAAGCTGGTGCGTACGGACCGGATCGAGCTGGACGTCGACGGCGAGCGCACCACCGTGCCGTTCCCCGCCGGCCAGGCGCGCCCCGCCGTCATCCTGCTCAACGACGACGACCTGTCGTACGCGAAGGTCCGCCTCGACGAGGAGTCGCTGCGGGTCGTCACCGAGCACCTGGGTGACTTCACCGAGTCGCTGCCGCGCGCCCTGTGCTGGGCGTCGGCCTGGGACATGACCCGGGACGGTGAGCTCGCCACCCGTGACTACCTCGCGCTGGTCCTCTCGGGGATCGGCAAGGAGTCGGACATCGGCGTCGTGCAGTCGCTGCACCGCCAGGTCAAGACGGCGATCGACCTGTACGCGACGCCGGAGTGGCGCGAGGCGGGTCTGACGCAGTGGACCGACGCGACGCTCGCGCACCTGCGCGCGGCGGAGCCGGGCAGCGACCACCAGCTGGCCTGGGCGCGCGCCTTCGCGGCCACCGCCCGCACCCCCCAGCAGCTGGACCTGCTCCGCTCGCTGCTCGACGGCACCGAGGCGGTCGAGGGCCTGACCGTCGACACCGAGCTGCGCTGGGCGCTCGTCCAGCGGCTCGCGGCCACCGGGATGGTCGACGAGGAGGAGATCGACGCCGAGTACGCGCGGGACCGCACCGCGGCGGGCGAGCGCCACGCGGCCTGCGCCCGTGCGGCGCGGCCCACCGAGGAGGCGAAGGCCGAGGCGTGGGCGTCGGTCGTCGAGTCCGACAAGCTGCCAAACTCCCTCCAGGAGGCGGTCATCGCCGGCTTCGTGCAGACGGACCAGCGTGAGCTGCTGGCCCCGTACACGGAGAAGTTCTTCGCCTCGGTGAAGGACGTCTGGGACTCGCGGAGCCACGAGATGGCCCAGCAGGTCGCCGTCGGCCTGTACCCGGCGCTCCAGGTCTCGCAGGAGACCCTGGACGCCACGGACGCCTGGCTGGCCTCGGCGGAACCGAACGCGGGTCTGCGCCGGCTGATCTCGGAGTCCCGCTCGGGCGTGGAGCGCGCGCTGCGGGCCCGGACGGCGGACGCGGCGGCCGCGACCGCGTAGCCCCGCTGGAAACCGCCCGGCGGACAGGCGCTGACGCGCAGCCGTCCGCCGGGCGGAGCGGGGGAGGTACGAGGCCGGCCGGGACTTACGAAGCCGACGCCTCGTGGCGGGCCGCGAGGTCGGCCGCGCCGGACTCGGTCAGGGAGCCGTGCAGGCGCATCCGGGCGACCCCGCCGTCGGGGAAGGCGTCCAGCCGTACGTGGGTGACCACGGCCTCGGCCGGCAGCGGGAAGCGGTGCGGCGTGTCGGGCTGGAGCCGGGTGCGCGGGATGATCTCGAACCACTCGCCGCTCTCGCCGTCCCGGCCGTGCAGGGCGATCCAGCCGGCCGCGTTGCCCTTCAGGCAGGCGGTGTCGATCTCGACCGCGCGGACGGCGCCCTGGGCGGGCAGCCGGAAGCGGACCCAGTCGTGGGTGTCGCGGACCCGGCGGCGGCGGTTCTCCCAGCCGTCGTCCATCTTGCGGGAGGTGCCCGGCAGGATGATCTGGGTCGGCGAGGAGTAGAAGCGGTCCGAGGCGTCCTCGTAGCTGCCGCCGTTCAGGACCGAGATCAGGTCGAACGTGGAGAGCGTCGCCAGCCAGCACGGGTCGGGTATCACCTCGCCGTGCACGCGGAGGCGGGCGATGCCGCCGTCGGGGTGCTGGCAGAGGCGGATGTGCGTGTAGCGGCGTCCTCCGGTGATCTCGAAGCCGTTGGCGGCGTGGCCGCGTACGGGGGCCGGGGGGACGATCTCCTCCCACTTCACGTCGTCGGCGAGCAGTTCCTCCGGGCCGGGCGCGCCCTCGACGCAGGTGGCCTGGACCGAGACGCGCTGCGGGTAGTTGCCGCGGAAGTGGGCGGTGTCGACGACGATGCCGCGGATGACGCCGGGGGCGCCGAGGCGGATGAGCGCCCAGTCGTGCTCGTCGGGGGCCGGGAAGGGGTGCTCGGCGTCCGTGCCGCGCCGGCGGCGGGTCTCCCAGCCGTCCATGATCTTGCCCTTGTGGCCGAAGTGCTCGGGGTCGAAGACCGCGCGCTCCCGGACGAGCAGGTTCTCGCGCTGGGCGAAGAACTCGTCGTTGGCGGCGATCACGCCCGCGCCGAGGCGGCGGTCGGCGAGGTCGACGAGCTCGGTGAAGGGGAGGTCGGCGGTGCGGTAGTCGGCGTAGGGGTCGCCGCCGCCGTACGGGGCCGCGTCGTTGGCGTGGGGGTCGTCGTGCCGGTTCTCGTCCTGTTCGGTGGTCATGCGTGCACTGTCGTACGGCGGAAGCCGGCAGGTCCATCGAAAGTTTCCGCACGAATCGTTCAGCCGGACTGAACGGTCGCGCTCTCCCCGTGCGGCTCCCCGTACGGCCCCGCCGCCTCGCGCAGGGCCGTGAGGACCCGGGCCACCGCCGGGGCGTCCTCGGCCCCGCGCCGGACGGCGGCGACCACATGGCGCCGGGGCCGGTCCGCGTCCAGGACCCGCATCACCACGCCGCCCGGGCCGTGCCGTTCCGCCGACGCCATGCGCGGGACCAGGGCGATGCCCAGGTCCGCGGCGACCAGGGCGAGGATCGCGGTCCAGCCGGACGCGCTGTGCGCCTGCTCGGGGACGAAGCCCGCGGCCCGGCAGGCGGAGACGGTGATCTCGGACCAGGGCTCCGAGCCGCCGAAGATCCAGGGCTCGGCGGACAGGTCGGCCAGCCGCAGCCCGGGCGCGTGTGCGAGCCGGTGGCCGGCCGGCAGGGCCACGTCGAGCGGGTCGGCGAGCAGCGGCAGCACGGAGAACCGGGGGTCGCGGGCCGTCGGGGCGTGGGCGGCCAGCGACAGGGCGAGGTCCACCTCGGCGGCGGCGAGCAGTTCGTACGCCTGGGCGGCCTCCGCCTCCCGCACCCGGACGTCGGGGCCGGGGCGGCCGGCGGAGCGCAGCCGTTGCACGGCGGGGACGACGAGGGCGGGCACGGCGGTGGCGAACGCGGCGACGCGGACCTCGCCCGCCTCGCCGCGCAGATAGCCGGTCAGTTCGGCGTCGGCGCGCTCCAGTCGGGCGAAGACCGCCTCGGCGTGCCGCAGGACGAGATGGGCGGCATCGGTCAGGCGGACCCGCCGGCCCTGGGCCTCCAGGAGGGGCACGCCGAGCTGTTTCGCCAGGTTGGACAGCTGCTGGGAGACGGCGGACGGGGTCATCAGCAGGGCGTCGGCGGTCGCGGTGACCGTGCCCCGGTCGCGCAGGGTGCGCAGGACGCGGAGCTTCTTGACGTCCCACTCGGTCATGGCCGCTGCCTGTCCGTCGGCCGCGGGCTGCCTCCGGGCGCGGATCCGGACATGCGTGTGCGCCGCGCGGTAGTGGCTACCGTGCGGCGCACCCGTGCTGTGCGGGGCGGGACCGGGGCGGGGCCCCGGTCGCCCGGCAGGTGGGTCAGGCCTGCTTCTTGGACTTGTCGAGGACCATGACCAGGCCCGCGATGACCGCGAACAGGACGATGGGCGCCACGACGAACAGGCCGATCGTGTCGATCACGCTCAGGCCGGAACCCGGGTCGTCGCCGTCGTCGCGGGTGAGCGCGAGCGCGGGGGACGACATGAGCAGCATCATCAGCGTCGTTCCGGCGGCGACGGCGCCGGCGCGCATAGCGTTCTTCTTGTCCACGGTGCAAACGTAGCGAACGCCTACGCGGGCCGCGCGCCCGGGGGTGCCGTACGGGGCCGGACTATGCCGTAGTGGCCTCCGGATGCTCCCGGGCGGCGCGCAGGACGTCCATCAGGCGGTGCAGCCGGGGCGAGGCGGCCAGTTGTTCCAGGGTGACGGGGCGGCCCTCCGCGTCGGCGATGGGCAGCCGCCAGTTGGGGTACTGGTCCCAGGTGCCCGGCAGGTTCTGCGGGCGGCGGTCGCCGATGGTGTCGGGCAGCCACACCCCTGCCATGCGGGCGGGGGTGCGCAGCAGGAAGCGGTGGACGGCCTGGACGGCCGCCTCCTCGTCGCCGCCCTCGGGGAGCATCCCGAGCCGGGTGAGCAGGGCCAGCCACTCGGCCGTGTCGGCGCTGTCCTCCCGGAGCTCCTCGTCCAGCGGGCGGGTGAGCAGGCCGAGCCGGTGGCGCAGCGTCACGTGGTCGCCGGTCAGCCGGGCCGCGGTGGAGGGCAGGTCGTGGGTGGTGGCGGTGGCCAGGCAGTCCTCGCGCCACTGCTCGGGGGCGAGGGGGCGGCCGGTGCCCGCCCAGTCCCGCTCGAACCAGAGCACCGAGGTGCCGAGGACGCCGCGCCGGGCCAGCGCCTCGCGGACGCCGGGCTCGACCGTGCCCAGGTCCTCCCCTATGACGACGGTGCCGGCCCGGTGCGCCTCCAGGACCAGGACGGCGAGCATCGCCTCCGCGTCGTGTGCGACGTAGGTGCCCTCGGTGGGCGGGCGGCCCTCGGGCACCCACCAGAGCCGGAACAGGCCCATCACGTGGTCGATGCGCAGGGCGCCCGCGTGGGCGAGGAGGCCGCGCAGAAGTCCGCGGTAGGGGGCGTAGCCGGAGGCGGCGAGGGCGTCGGGGCGCCAGGGCGGCAGGCCCCAGTCCTGGCCGCGCGCGTTGAAGGCGTCCGGGGGCGCGCCGACGGACATGCCGTGGGCGAAGGCGTCCTGCTGGGCCCAGGTGTCGGCGCCGCCGGGGTGCACGCCGACCGCGAGGTCGTGGACGATGCCGACGGCCATCCCGGCGTCCAGGGCGGCGCGCTGGGCGTCGGCGAGCTGGGTGTCGGTCAGCCAGGCGAGCCGGCAGTGGTGGTCGACCCGGTCCAGCAGTTCGGCGCGGGCGCGGGCGGTGGCGTCGGAGCGGGGGTCGCGCAGTCCGTCGGGCCAGCTGTGCCAGTCGGGGCCGTGCACCTCGGCCAGCGCGCACCACAGGGCGTGGTCCTCCAGGGCCCGGCCCTGGGCGGCGAGGAAGTCGCAGTAGGCGGCGTGCCGGCCGGGGGTGAGGGGGACGTCGATGAGCAGGTCGAGGGCCTGCCGCTTGAGCGCCCAGACGGCGTCCCGGTCGATGAGCGCGCCCTTGTCCAGGACGGCTCCGCTCAGCTCGGCGCCCTTGCGGCGCAGCGCGTCCAGGGCGGCCGGGTCGGGGACGTGGCCGTACTCCGGGACGGACTCGATGCGCAGGTGCACCGGGTCGGGGAAGCGGCGGGAGGACGGGCGGTAGGGCGAGGGGTCGGTGGGGTCGCCGGGCACCGCCGCGTGCAGCGGGTTGATCTGGACGAAGCCGGTGCCCAGCCGGCGGCCGGACCAGGAGGCGAGGTCGGCGAGGTCACCGAGGTCGCCCATGCCCCAGGAGCGGGCGGAGAGCAGGGAGTAGAGCTGGACGAGGAAGCCGTGGCTGCGGCCGGGCGGCTGCGGGACGCGGTCCGGGGCGACGACGAGTGTGCAGGACTGCTCCTCGCCTCCCGGCGCGCGGACGGCCAGCCGGTGCACCCCGAGCGGCGGCTCGGCCCACCAGAGGGGGGCGTCCGGGGTGCCGGAGGCGGCGAGGGCGGTTGCCTCCCCGTCGGAGGCGGCGGGTGGTGCCGGGGCGCCGGGGTCGGCCGGATTCGCATCCCCGTCCGGGCGGGGCGCGGGAGCGGCGGGGCCCGCCGCGGCGGCGGCCGGGGACACGGCGCCCGCCGGAGGCACGGCGCCCCCCGGACCCGCCGGGCCTGGCTCCGCGGAGGGCACCCGCATCAGGAGCGGGGGTGTCTCGTCGGCCTCCTCCAGCCGGATGGTCAGTTCCGTGCCGGGCGGCAGCCCGGTGAGCGCGGGCGGCAGTGGTTCGCCGGACCACACCACCAGGGTGGTCGGGAGCAGCCGTGCGCGGGCCGCCGACTCGGCGGCGGCGAGCGCGCCCCGTACCGCTTCGGGCGTGGTGGCGTCGACGCCGAGCGCGCCGAGCACGGCGACGACCGTGGTCTCGGGGACGGGCTCGGTGACGCCGGTGGACGGGGAGAAGGAGGTGGCGACGCCGTGCAGTGCGGCGAGCCGGGACAAGCCCATTCAGACTCCTGGGGACTCCGGGCCCCACGCGCTGCCGGACGCGGCCGGTTCGCTGGTCAGCGGGGCGAGGACGGCGAGCGGGGGCTCGCTGGTCAGGGGGGTGGCCTCGGCGAGCGGGGGCTCGCTGGTCAGGGGTATGGCGTCGGCGAGCGGCGGTTCGCTCGTGAGCGGGCCGGGCACGGTGGTGGGGGACGCGCTGATCAGCGGGGCGGGACCGGATGCCTGTTTGGAGAGGGCGGAGAGCGGAAGCTGCGCGGTGGCGGGCATGGGGGCCTCCTGGCCGTGGAGAACAGGACAGAGACGGCCTACCCAGCGGAGACTGCCGCAGACGTAGGCGTGCTGACAACGAGTTGAACGTGCTCGGGGTCACATTCCGTTCCCGAAGGGCCGGTTGCCCGCAAGACGTTCGCCTTTTTCGGCCATTCGGCGCTGTCTTTCGCGTATCGCCCCACCCCACGCATCCCGCTCATCACACCGGTCACACCAGGCATTTCCGTACCGATCGCCTCACACATTGACACCCTCGCGCGCGAGGTGGTGGGCTCGGAGCCCACCGGTGGGATCGAGGGGAGATACAGGGATGCGGCTCAGTGGCAGGACGCGGGCGACGGCCGTGGCCGTGGCCGTGCTCGGCGGGCTGCTCTCCGCCGGGGCCCCGCCCGCACTCGCCGCTCCCCCGGACCCCACGGCCGCGTCCGCAGCGGAGCCCGGCCGCCCGGCGGCCGGCGCTCCCCCCGCCGTGTGGCCGCGCCCGCAGAGCATGAAGGCGGCCGGCCCGGCGGTCGCCCTGGGCGACGAGGTGACCCTGGTCGCGGACGCGGAGGCCGATCCGTACGCCGTGGACGCGCTGCGCACGGTCCTGCGGGACGCCGGGGTGCGGACGGTCCACGAGGCGTTGCCGGGCGCCGGGCCCGTGATCCGGCTGGGCGGCGACGGGGCGGCGGACGCGCTGCGCGCCCTGGGCGCGGCGGACCGGGCGGACCTCCCCGCGGGCGGCTACCGGCTCGCGGCCGGCCGGGTCGCGCAGCGGGACGCCGTGGCCCTGGAGGGCGTCGGCGAGGACGGGCTGTTCCACGCGGTGCAGACACTGCGCCAGCTGGTCCGGGGCGGGAAGGTCGCCGGGGTCACGGTCCGGGACTGGCCGTCCACCGGGGTGCGCGGGCTGACCGAGGGTTTCTACGGGCAGCCGTGGAGCCAGGAGGACCGGCTCGCGCAGATCGACTTCCTGGGGCGCACCAAGCAGAACCGCTATCTCTACGCGGCGGGGGACGACCCGTACCGGCAGGCCCGTTGGCGCGATCCGTACCCGGCGGGGCGGCGCGCCGAGTTCCGCGCGCTGGCCGAGCGGGCCGCGGCCGCGCATGTGACGCTCGGCTGGGCGGTGGCCCCGGGCCAGTCCATGTGTCTGTCGTCGAACCGCGATCCGAAGGCGCTGAACCGGAAGATCGACGAGATGTGGGAGCTGGGGGTGCGGGCCTTCCAGCTGCAGTTCCAGGACGTGAGCTACAGCGAGTGGCACTGCGCGGCCGACGCGGACACCTTCGGCAGCGGCGCCGAGGCGGCCGCCCGCGCCCAGGCGCGCCTCGTGAACGGCGTGGCCCGGCACCTGGCGGAGCGCCACCCGGGCGCGCGGCCGCTGTCGGTGATGCCGACGGAGTTCTACCAGGACGGCGCCACGGAGTACCGCACGGCGCTCGCCGGGGAGCTGACGGACGGCGTCGAGGTCGCCTGGACGGGCGTCGGGGTCGTGCCGAAGACCATCACCGGCGCCGAACTGGCGCAGGCGCGTGCCGCGTTCGGGCATCCGCTGGTGACCATGGACAACTACCCGGTCAACGACTACGCCCAGGACCGGATCTTCCTCGGCCCGTACACCGGCCGGGACCCGGCGGTCGCGGCCGACTCGGCGGCGCTGCTGGCCAATGCGATGGAGCAGCCCGCCGCCTCCCGCATCCCGCTGTTCACGGCAGCCGACTTCGCGTGGAACCCGAAGGGCTACGACCCCGGCGCGTCCTGGGAGGCCGCCATCGACGACCTCGCGGGCTCCGGCGGCAGTGGCAGCGGCGGCGCGCTGCGGGCGCTGGCGGGCAACAGCGCGGGCTCCGTGCTGGGGGGCACCGAGTCCGCGTATCTGCGGCCGCTGATCGCCGCGTTCTGGAAGGCGTACGCGGGCGCCGACGCCGAGGCACTCGACACGGCGGCGGACCGGCTGCGGGCCGCGTTCGGCGACATGCGCGAGGCCCCGGCACGGCTCGCGGGCGTGGCCGGGGGCCGGCTCGGCGACGAGGTCCGGCCGTGGACCGCGCAGCTGTCCCGCTACGGCCGGGCGGGCGAGCTGGCCGTCGATCTGCTGCGTGCCCAGGCCCGCGGCGACGGGGCCGCCGCGTGGCGGGCCTCGCTGGCGCTGGAGCCGGTCCGCGAGGAGATCGCGGCGGGCGGGGCGACGGTCGGCGAGGGCGTGCTCGGCCCGTTCCTCGACCGGACCCGCAAGGAGGCCCGCTCCTGGACCGGCACGGACCGGCAGGGCGGCAAGGCGGCCGAGGCCCCGGGCAGCTATACGGTGCGGCTGGACCGGGCCCGCCCGCTGGAGGCCGTCACCGCGACGACCCTGCCGGACGCCGGGGCGGCGGCGGGCGCGACGGTCCAGGCCCATGTGCCGGGCGAGGGCTGGCGCGCGCTCGGCCCGTTGTCGGCGAGCGGCTGGACCCAGGCGGCGGGCCGGGGGGTGCGAGCGGACGCGGTCCGGATCAGCTGGCCGGCCGCGACCCCGGTGGTGGCCGGAGCACCGTCCTTGGTCATCCCGCCGCTGGCCGGCGCGCCCGTCGCGGCGGGGGCCGCCCCCGACGTGCGCTCCCTGGTGCCGTGGTTCGGGGACGAGCCCGCCGCCCGGCTGGACCTGGCACGCGGGGAGACGGACGCCGTGATCGGCGGCGGGCCGCAGGAGGTCCGGGCCCGGCTGTCCGGACGCCGCCCGGCCCAGGTGCACGGCAGGCTGACCGCGAAGGCGCCCGAGGGCATCGAGGTGCGGGTGCCGAAGCGTACGACCGTGCCGCGCGGGACGCGGACCGAGGTGCCGGTGGAGATCACCGTGCCGGCGGACACCCCGGCCGGGGAGTACGAGGTGCCGTTCGCCTTCGGTGACGAGGAGACCACCCTGACCGTCCGGGCCTACCCGCGCACCGCCGGGCCCGACCTGCTGCGCGGGGCCACCGCCTCCTCGTCGGGCGACGAGACCGACGGTTTCCCGGCGTCCGCCGCGTCCGACGGCGACCCGGGGACCCGCTGGTCCTCACCGGCCGAGGACGGGGCGTGGTGGCAGGCCGAACTGCCCGCCCCGGTCCGGCTGGGCAAGGTGGTGCTGGACTGGCAGGACGCGTACGCCTCCCGCTACCGCGTCCAGGTGTCCGCCGACGGCCGCACCTGGCGCACCGCCGCGACCGTCCGCGAGGGCGCGGGCGGCCACGAGTCGGTGCGGATGGACGCGAAGGACACCCGGTTCATCCGCGTCCGGGGCGACGAGCGGGCCACCGAGTACGGCATCTCGCTCTGGTCGGTCAAGGCGTACGCGGTGGCCGGGGACGGCTGACCGGCCCGTGCCGGGGCGCGGCCGGCCGCAGCCGGGGCGCGGCGCACCGGCCCCGGAGACGACGCGGGCCCGGTCTCAGGCTGAGATGCCGTCGATCCGGGCCATCGCGTCGTCCGCGCCGAACGGTTGCAGATAGGGCAGCCAGCGCGGGTCGCGGTGGCCCGTGCCGATGATCCGCCAGGCGAGCCCGGTCGGCGGGGCGGGCTGCTGGTGCAGCCGCCAGCCGAGTTCGGGCAGATGGCGGTCGGCCTTGACGTGGTTGCAGCGGCGGCAGGCCGCCACCACGTTGTCCCAGGCGTGCTGCCCGCCCCGGCTGCGCGGGATGACGTGGTCGACGCTGGTCGCGGCGGCCCCGCAGTACATGCAGCGCCCGCCGTCCCTGGCGAACAGGGCCCGCCGGGTCAGCGGCACGGGGCCCCGGTAGGGAACCCGCACGAAGCGCTTGAGACGGACGACACTGGGGGCCGGGACGGCCCGGGTGGCACTGTGCATGAAGGCGCCGGACTCCTCGAGGCATATGGCCTTGTTCTCGAGGACGAGGACGAGCGCGCGGCGGAGCGGTACGACGCCGAGCGGCTCGTACGACGCGTTGAGAACCAGGACATGCGGCACGGATGCCTCCTTGTACGCCGGCGGCGCGTGGCTCGCGCCGGGACGATCTCCGCTCTCAGTCTCCCCTCACGCCTGGTCGTAGCGCCACCACGTGCGGGTAACGGGCCGGAAGGAATTTTTCCGGTGCCGGGCCGGGACCGGGGCTGTCCGGGGCGTGCCGGGTCCTTATCCGTTCCGTATCCCCGGGTGAGCCGTGTCTCTCCCCCCGTTCACGGCAACGGAGCACGGGCGATGCCCCGTTAGTGTGGTTGTTCAGCGCTCTTCCGCTCAGCGCTCGCCCCCTGGAGGTTTAGCCGTGCTCCTGTCCGCCCTGTTGGCCGCAGCCCCGTCACCGGAGCCCGGCGGCTCGCTGGACGAAGCCGCGAAGCAGGCCGGCGACGCCGCGGGCTGGGTGGAGGAGAACTGGTCCACCTGGCTGAACACCGGTCTGCGGATCATCCTCATCGCCGCGATCGCGGTGGTCCTGCGCATCGCGGTCCGCCGCGCCCTGACCAAGCTCATAGAACGGATGAACCGCAGCGCCCAGGCGGTCGAGGGGACCGCTCTCGGCGGCCTCCTGGTCAACGCGGAGCGCCGCCGCCAGCGCTCGGAGGCGATCGGCTCGGTGCTCCGCTCGGTGGCCTCGTTCCTGATCCTGGGCACCGCGGCGCTGATGATCCTGGGCGCGTTCCAGATCAATCTGGCCCCGCTGCTCGCCTCCGCCGGGGTCGCCGGGGTCGCGCTCGGCTTCGGCGCCCGCAACCTGGTCACCGACTTCCTGTCCGGGGTCTTCATGATCCTGGAGGACCAGTACGGCGTGGGCGACCAGATCGACGCGGGCGTCGCCTCCGGCGAGGTCATCGAGGTCGGTCTGCGCGTCACCAAGCTGCGCGGTGAGAACGGCGCGATCTGGTACGTCCGCAACGGCGAGGTCAAGCGGATCGGCAACCTCAGCCAGGGCTGGTCCACGGCCGGCGTCGATGTGCAGGTGCGGCCCACGGAGGACCTGGAGAAGATCCGCGCGGTGATCACCGAGGCCGCCCAGGAGATGGCCAAGGACGACCCCTGGACCGAGCGCCTGTGGGGCCCGGTGGAGGTCCTGGGCCTGGACACGGTGCTGCTGGACTCGATGACGGTACGGGTGAGCGCGAAGACCATGCCGGGCCAGGCGCTCGGCGTGGAGCGCGAGCTGCGCTGGCGCATCAAGGTGGCCCTGGACGCGGCCGGCATCAGCATGGTGGCGGGCGCGCCGGAGGAGGCCCCGGAGGCCGCCGACCCCACGGCCGGTATGGCCGCCCCCTCGGCGTACGCCTCGGCGACCTCCCCGCAGTCCCTGGCGACGACCCCGATCCCGCCGCCGAGCACCACGAAGTAGCCCTCCCGGCCGGGGACCCGCGCGGTCCCCGGCCGGTGTCGTTTCCGGCCGGGTAACGCTTTGGCCGCCACCGGCGGCCAGGTCATTGACGTCCGGACGGTGCGGGCCCTACCTTCCTCTCATCAGATAGGAAACTTTCCTAACAGAGAGGCGGGTGCAGTGCTCATGGCCGGAACCACGCCGGGCACCCCCAGCGTTCTGCGCGCCATGAACGACCGCGCCGCCCTCGATCTGCTCCTGGAGCACGGCCCCCTCTCGCGGACCCGGATCGGGAAGCTGACCGGCCTGTCCAAGCCCACCGCCTCCCAGCTGCTGGCCCGCCTCGAAGCGGCCGGGCTCGTCGTGGCCACCGGGACCGCGGCCGGCCGCCCCGGGCCGAACGCCCAGCTGTACGCCGTCAACGCCTCGGCCGCCCATGTCGCCGGGCTCGACGTGAACGCCCACCGGATCGTCGCGGCCGTCGCCGATGTGACCGGCGAGACGGTCGGGGAGTTCGAGCTGCGGACGCCCGGCCGGCGCGCCGACAGCGTGGTGCGGCAGGTGACCGGGGCGCTCGACGGGGCGGTCGCGGACGCCGGGCTGGCCAGGGCCGACGTGCACCGGGTGGTCATCGGCACGCCGGGCGCCTTCGACCCGAACACGGGCCGGCTGCGCTACGCCTCGCACCTGCCCGGCTGGCACTCCCCCACCCTGCTGGACGAGCTGGCGGCCGTGCTGCCGATGCCCGTCGAGTACGAGAACGACGTGAACCTCGTCGCCGTGGCCGAGCAGCGGCGCGGCGCGGCCCGCGGCCACGACGACTTCGTCCTGCTGTGGAACGAGGAGGGCCTGGGCGCCGCACTCGTCATCAACGGCAGGCTGCACCGGGGCTTCACCGGGGGCGCCGGCGAGGTCGGCTTCCTGCCGGTGCCGGGGGCGCCGCTGGTCCGCCAGGTCGCCAAGGCGAACGCGGGCGGTTTCCAGGAGCTGGCGGGCGCCCAGGTGCTCGCGCGACTGGCCCGGGAACTCGGCATCGCCGACGAGGTGGCGCCCGGCTCCGGCCCCCACCACGAGACCGCCGCCGCCCTGGTCGGCCGGGCCGCCGAAGCGGTGGAGGAGGAGGGCGGGGCCGGGCCGTACGGCCGGCTGCTCGACCGGTTCGCCACCGGCCTCGCGACCGGCCTCGCCTCCCTGGTCGCGGTCCTGGACCCGGAGCTCGTCGTGCTCTCCGGCGAGCTGTTCTCGCGCGGCGGGGAGCAGCTGCGCGGCCGGGTCGCCGCCGAGCTGGCCGAGCTCGCCGCGGCCAGGCCCCGGCTGCTCGCCGGGGACGTCACCCACCGGCCCGTTCTGCGCGGCGCGCTGGAGAGCGCGCTCGCCACCACCCGCGACGAAGTGTTCGACACCTCGCGCTGATCCTCGCCCCACCGCTTTCCCGTACACGTCCCGTCCTTCCCCGCCCGCCCCTTCACCGGGAGACCTCACCATGTCCAAAAACCGCCGGAAGCCGGCCGTCGCACTCGCCGCGACCGCCGCGATAGCCCTGTTCGCCTCCGCCTGTACCGGGCAGAGCGGCTCGGGGGCCCACGATGACGCGTCCAAGGAGACGGCCATCACCTTCTGGCACGGCTGGAGCGCGCCGGGCGAGGTGAAGGCGATCGAGGCCACGATCGCCGCGTTCGAGAAGGCGCACCCCAACATCCATGTGAAGGCCGTCGGCAACATGACCGACGACAAGATCAACCAGGCGCTGCGGGCCGGCGGGTCCAAGGCCCCGGACGTGGTCTCCTCCTTCACCACGAACAACGTGGGCAAGTTCTGCTCCTCGAAGGCGTTCGTCGATCTCAACCCGTTCCTGAAGAAGGACGGCATCGACCCGGAGGCCACCTTCCCGAAGGCGATGAACGAGTACACCCAGTTCGACGGGGTGCGCTGCACGGTCCCGCTGCTGGGCGACGCGTACGGGCTGTACTACAACAAGGACGCCTTCGAGAAGGCCGGGATCGCGAACCCCCCGAAGACGTGGTCGGAGTTCGCGGCCGACGCGAAGAAGCTGACGAAGACCAAGGGCGACTCGTACGAGCAGCTGGGCTTCATGCCGAACTACCACGGCTACGAGTCGACGACCGAGCACTACCTCGGTGGCTGGAACCCCACCTACTTCGACGCGGACGGCAGGTCGAACATCGCGAAGGACCCGGCGTTCGCCGCGATGCTCACCCGCCAGAAGAAGCTGGTCGACTCGCTCGGCGGCTACGCGAAGCTGGAGAGGTTCCGTACCGGCTTCGGTGACGAGTGGGGCGCCGAGCACCCGTTCCACACCGGCCAGGTGGCCATGCAGCTGGACGGCGAGTGGCGGCTCGGCATGGCCGAGGACAGCAAGCCGGGGTTCGAGATCGGCGTGGCCCCGATGCCCGTCGCGGACGACGAGGCCGACACCTACGGCAAGGGCTATCTGACCGGGACCATCGCGGGCATCGCCTCGACCTCCGGCAAGCAGAACGCCGCCTGGGAGCTGGTCAAGTTCATGACGACCGACACCGACGCGGTCGTGAACTTCGCCAACGCCATCCACAACGTGCCCTCCACGCTGGCCGCACTGAAGTCGCCGAAGCTGACGTACGACCCGCGCTTCAAGACCTTCCTGGACATCGCGGCGAACCCGAAGTCCACCACCACCCCGCCCTCGGTGAACGGCGGCGCGTACCTGGTGTCCCTGCAGAACCTCGGCTACGACGTCGAGAAGGGCGGGCAGAAGGACATCGAGGCGGGCCTGGAGAAGACCGCCGAGGAGATCGACGCGGCGATCGCCCAGGCGAAGTAGAGCCGGCGCGATGAGCACGTACACACTCCGTTCGAAGCGCCGCAGGTCGGCGCTTCGGACAGCGGCCTTCATGTCGCCGTGGCTGATCGGGTTCTGCGTCTTCTTCGCCTACCCGCTGATCTCCACGCTCTACTTCTCCTTCACCAGCTACGACGGTTTCGCCGCCCCCGAGTTCAGCGGGCTGAAGAACTGGTCGTACGTCTTCCACGACTACCCGCTGTTCTGGCCGGCGCTGCGCAACACGCTGTGGCTGGTCGTGGTGATGGTGGCCTGCCGGGTGGTGTTCGGACTCGGTGTCGGGCTGCTGATCACCAGGATCAGGACGGGGACCGGGGTCTTCCGGACGCTGTTCTACCTGCCCTACCTGGCCCCGCCGGTCGCGGCCACGCTGGGCTTCGTCTTCCTGCTCAACCCCGGGACCGGGCCGGTCGACTCGGTCCTCGGCGACCTCGGCATGGGCACGCCCGGCTGGTTCACCGACGCCACCTGGTCCAAGCCCGCGCTGACCGCGCTCGCGGTGTGGGGGGTGGGCGACCTGATGGTGATCTTCATGGCCGCGCTGCTCGACGTACCGAAGGAGCAGTACGAGGCGGCGGAGCTGGACGGGGCGAGCGCGTACCACCGGTTCCGCTACGTCACGCTGCCGAACATCTCGCCGATCATCATGTTCGCCGTGGTCACCGGCATCATCCAGACGATGCAGTACTACACCCAGCCCCTGGTGGCGGGGAAGGTCGCCTCCGGGGTCATGGGCGGCTCGGGCCAGCAGTTCGAACCGGGCTATCCCGACAAGTCGACACTGACGCTTCCGCAGCTGGTCTACAACCTCGGTTTCCAGCGCTTCGACTACGGCTCCGCCTGTGTGGTCGCGCTCGTACTCTTCGTCCTCGCCATGGCGTTCACCGCCCTGCTGATGCGGCGCCGCAGCGGACTGATCCAGGCAGGTGAGTGACATGGCGCAGGTCCTCGACACCCCGGCGACGGCGGTCCCGGCGGGCGAGCCCGTCTCCCCCGCCCGGCGCGTCGCACGCCGCAAGGCGCTGCTGCACTGGATCGCCGTCCACGCGCTCGGCGTGGCGGCCGCCCTCTTCTTCGTGCTGCCGTTCGTCTTCCTCGTGCTCACCTCGCTGATGAGCGACCAGCAGGCCCTCACCCGGGACCTGTGGCCGCACCCCTTCGAGTGGGCCAACTACCAGAGGGTGTTCGCCACCCCGGGCTTCCTGACCTGGTGGAAGAACACCCTGCTGTACGCGGGTCTGGGCACCGTCCTCACCGTGGTGTCCTCGCTGCCCGTGGCGTACGCGCTCGCCAAGTTCCGCTTCCGCGGCCGGCGTCTGTCGCTGATGCTCGTCATCTCGATGATGATGCTGCCGCCGCAGGTCGTGGTCATCCCGATGTACCTGTTCTGGGCCAAGCAGCTGGACCTGTCCGGGACGCTGTGGCCGCTGATCGTCCCGATGGCCTTCGGTGACGCGTTCTCCATCTTCCTGCTGCGGCAGTTCCTGCTGACCATCCCCGACGAGTACCTCGACGCGGCGAAGGTCGACGGCTGCGGCGAACTGCGCGCCCTGCTGCGCGTGGTGGTGCCGATGGCCAGGCCGGGGATCGCCGCCGTCGCCCTCTTCCAGTTCTTCTACGCCTGGAACGACTACTTCGGCCCGCAGATCTACGCCTCCGAGAACCCGGGTGCGTGGACACTGAGTTACGGACTGGAGTCCTTCAAGGGCGCGCACCACACCGACTGGAACCTGACCATGGCCGCGACCGTTCTGGTCATGGCCCCTGTGATCGTCGTCTTCTTCTTCGCACAGAAGGCCTTTGTCGAGGGCGTCACACTGACCGGAGTAAAGGGCTGAACCATGAAGCTCGCTGTAGTGGGTGGCGGGTCCACCTACACCCCCGAACTGATCGACGGATTCGCCCGGCTGCGTGACACGCTGCCGGTCGAGGAGCTGGTCCTCGTCGACCCGGCCGCCGACCGGCTCGACCTCGTGGGCGGCCTCGCCCGGCGGATCTTCGCCAAGCAGGGCCACCCGGGGCGCATCGTCACCACCTCGGACGTCGACGCGGGCGTCGCCGGAGCCGACGCCGTCCTGCTCCAGCTGCGCGTCGGCGGCCAGGCGGCCCGCGACCAGGACGAGACCTGGCCGCTGGAGTGCGGCTGCGTCGGCCAGGAGACCACCGGGGCCGGCGGCCTCGCCAAGGCCCTGCGCACCGTCCCGGTCGTCCTGGACATCGCCGAGCGGGTCCGGCGCACCAACCCGGACGCCTGGATCATCGACTTCACCAACCCGGTCGGCATCGTCACCCGGGCGCTCCTCCGGGCCGGCCACAAGGCCGTCGGCCTGTGCAACGTGGCGATCGGCTTCCAGCGCAAGTTCGCGGCGCTGCTCGACGTGGCCCCCGGCGAGGTGCACCTGGACCACGTCGGGCTGAACCACCTGAGCTGGGAGCTCGGGGTGCGCCTCGGCGGCCCCCGGGGGGAGGACGTGCTGCCGCGGCTGATCGCCGAGCACGGCGACGCCATCGCGGCCGACCTGCACATGCCGCGCGCGATCGTGGACCGGCTCGGCGTCGTCCCCTCGTACTACCTGCGGTACTTCTACGCGCACGACGAGGTCGTACGCGAGCTCGGCACCAAGCCCTCCCGGGCGGCCCAGGTCGCCGCCATGGAGAAGGAGCTCCTGGCGATGTACGGCGATCCGGCGCTGGACGAGAAGCCCGCGCTGCTCGCCAAGCGCGGCGGCGCCTTCTACTCGGAGGCGGCCGTGGACCTGGCGGCGGCGCTGCTGGGCGGCGGCGGTTCGGCGCACCAGGTGGTCAACACGTACAACAACGGCACGCTGCCGTTCCTGCCGGACGACGCGGTCATCGAGGTGCAGGCGAAGGTCGACGGCTCGGGCGCGACGCCGCTCGCGGTGCCGGCCCTGGACCCGCTGTACGCGGGGCTGATCGCCAACGTCACGGCATACGAGGACCTGGCGCTGGAGGCCGCCCTGCGCGGCGGCCGGGACCGGGTGTTCAAGGCGCTGCTCGCCCACCCCCTGATCGGCCAGTTCGAGTACGCCGAGGCGCTCACCGACAAGCTGATCGCGCACAACCGGGAGCACCTCGCGTGGGCGTGAACGGTTCGGTCCTCGCGATCGACGCGGGGAACAGCAAGACCGATGTGGCACTCGTCGGTGCGGACGGCACGGTGCTGGCCACGGCCAGGGGCGGCGGGTTCCAGCCGCCGCGGGTCGGTGTGGAGCCGGCCGTCGACGTGCTCGGCGCGGCGGTGGAGCGGGCGTTCGCCGAGGCCGGTGCGGACGCCGGGCAGGTCGCCCATGTGTCCGCCTGCCTCGCCAACGCGGATCTGCCGGTCGAGGAGGAGCAGCTGACCGCGGCGCTGGCCGCGCGTGGCTGGGGCCGTACGGTCGAGGTCCGCAACGACACCTTCGCGATCCTGCGGGCCGGGATCGACGAGCCGCGCGGCGTGGCCGTGGTGTGCGGGGCGGGGATCAACTGCGTCGGCATGGTCCCGGACGGGCGCACCGCGCGCTTCCCCGCGATCGGCCGGATATCCGGTGACTGGGGCGGCGGTTCGGGCCTGTCCGAGGAGGCGATGTGGTTCGCCGCGCGCGCCGAGGACGGGCGGGGCGAGCCGACCGAGCTGGCCCGGGCGCTCCCCGCGCACTTCGGGCTCGACTCGATGTACGCGCTGATCGAGGCGCTGCACCTGGGCCGCATCGCGCCGGGGCGCCGGCACGAGCTGGCCCCGGTGCTCTTCGCGACGAGCGCGGCGGGCGACCCGGTGGCGCGGGCCCTGGTGGACCGGCTGGCCGAGGAGGTCGTGGCGCTGGCCTCGGTCGCGCTGGCCCGGCTCGGACTGCTCGGCGAGGAGACGCCGGTGCTGCTGGGCGGCAGCGTACTGGCGGCGCGCCACCCGCGGTTGGACGAGCGGATCGCCGGACTCCTCGCGGCGCGGGCCCCGAAGGCCGTGGTGCGGGTGGTGCGGGAGTCCCCGGTGCTGGGCGCCGGGCTCCTGGGCCTGGACCACACGGGCGCGGCGCCGGCCGTGCACGCCAGGCTGCGGGCGCAGTACGCCTGAGGCGGTGTCCGGGCCGGGCCTGACGGGCCGGCAGGACCCCGCGGACCCGGCCTGCCGCCGGGGCGTCAGGGGCGTCCCGCGACCTGCGGGTCGCGGGGCGCCTTTCGCGTACGGGAACCGATCGGGCGCCCCGGACGTGTTGATGGTGGGGGGACGGTCCGGTGGGGGATCGTGCCGTTCGCCCTTGATCAACGGTGCCTGTTCTTGATCGAATGCCGTTGACCGCGGCCGGTCGCGGTCGGCCACCGCGTGGTCCGGTGCCCGATCCAGACGTTCTGGATGTGTGTGCCGGTCCCTGCGGCCATACTTCTGGCCGGGTACCAGTCCCCCGATCGGCCGGGGGGCGGGCCGCCGTCAGTGACCGAGGGGGAGGTCAAGTGACACACCCGCCGAGTGTGCGCCCGGCGCCGTACCGCGCACCGGAGCAGCCGCCTGCGCCGGCGGCCGTACCCGTGCCGCCGCAGCCGAGCGCCCGCGCCGCCGTGGCCGGGCGGCTGCGTGCCGCGGCGACCACCGAACCGGGCCGCCTCCAGATCATCGGGGCCGTCCTGGCCCTGCTGGTCCTCGCGTTCGGGGCGGTGACGGCGGCCGAGATCAGCGGGCGGGCGGCCTCGGCCGACGACGTGGTGGAGCGCAGCCAGCCGCTCAGCGTGGACGCGGCGGGCATCTACCGCTCACTGGCCGACGCGGACGCGGCGGCGGCGAGCGGCTTCCTGGCCGGGCCGCAGGAGCCGCGCGCGGTGCACGAGCAGTATGTGAAGGACATCGAGGAGGCGGCCCGGCTGCTGGTGACGGCCGCGGCGAACACGGAAGCGGCCACGGCGTCCGGCCGTGAGATCACCACGCTCAACAAGGGCCTTCCGCGCTACGCGGGCCTGATCGAGCGGGCCCGCGCCGCCAACCGGCAGGGACTCCCGCTCGGCGGCGCCTACCTCCGGTACGCGAACCAGCAGATGTCCGGCGAGCTGCTGCCCGCCGCCGAGCGGCTGTACACGGCGGAGACCGGCCGGCTCGGCCGGGACCACGGCTCCGCACGGGCCCGGCCGTTGTTCTCGCTGGGCGTCGGAGTCGTCGCGCTGGTGGTGCTCGTGTGGGCGCAGCGGCGCAACTACCGCCGGACGAACCGGGTGTTCAACCAGGGCCTGGTGGCCGCGACGGCCGCGACGACGGTGCTGCTGCTGTGGCTGGCGGTGGGACACACGGTGGCCAGGGCCGACCTGGCGGCGGCCGATTCGCACGGGCAGCGGTCCATGGACGTGCTCCACCGGGCGCGCATCGACTCGCTGAAGGCGCGCGCCGACGAGAACCTCACGGTGGTCGCCCGGGGCGCGGTGCTCACCGCGGACGGCAAGGACGACAAGTACGAGACGGACTACACCGCGGGCATGAAGGCGCTCGGCGAGGAGCTGGCCGCGGCGGCGAAGCTCGCCGACGAGACCGGGGACACCGAGGGCGGCAAGCCGGTCGCCGCGGCCTCCGAGGCGGTCGCGGAGTGGCAGGGCCGTCACAGGACCGCCCGGAAGACCGACGACGCCGGTGACTACGAATCCGCCCTGGAGCAGATCATCGGTCAGGAGAACTCCACGGGCGAGTCCTTCAAGAAGGTGGACGACGCGCTGCGCGAGGCCCTCGCGCACGAGCAGAGCGACTTCACCCGGGCCGCGCGGGACGGCCGCGACGCCCTGGACGGCCTGCCCGTCGGCGCGGCGGTGCTGGCCGCGCTCGGCGCGGTCGCGGCGATCATCGGGGTCAACCGCAGGCTCTCGGAGTTCCGGTGACAGGGGGAGCGATGACAGCGAAGGACCCGAGGACGGGACGCGGCCGGACGCGCCGGCTGCGCGGCTGGGGCGGGGTCACGGCGATGGCCGCGGCCTGCGCGGTGACGGCCTCGCTGACCCTGCTGCCGCTGTCCCACCGGGGCGACGACGTCTTCGGCCCCCGGGGGACGGGGCCGGGCGCGGCGCACGCGGTGCAGGCGCGGGCCGATGCCTGCACGGACCCGGAGGCCAGCCTGCGACCGGGCGAGGTGGACGGCGACGCGGTCAGGAAGATCAAGGAGCGCGGCAAGCTCATCGCCGGCGTGGACCAGAACAGCTTCCAGTGGGGCTTCCGCAACCCGGAGTCCGGGGACCTCGAAGGCTTCGACATCGACCTCGTGCGGGCCATCGCCGAGGACATACTCGGTGACGGCGACAAGGTGGTCTTCCGGGCCGTCCCGACCAACCAGCGCATCGCCGCGCTGGAGAACGACAAGGTCGACGTCGTCGTGCGGACGATGACGATCAACTGCGCCCGCCTGAAGCAGGTCTCGTTCTCCACGGCCTACTTCCAGGCCGGTCAGCAGGTCCTCGCCGCGAAGGAGGACCACTCGATCACCGGTTTCAACTCCACGCTGGCCGGCAAGCGGATCTGCACCGCCGAGGGCTCCACGGCCTACGAGGCTCTGGAGAAGGAGTCGTTCGGCTCGGTCTTCGAGGACGAGCACGACGGCACGGCGGCCGACGAGGACCGGCTCACCGTCCCCAACCAGCTGGACTGCCTGGTACGGCTGCAGCTGGGCGAGGTCGACGCGGTCGTCACGGACAACGCGCTGGCCGCCGGCCAGGCCGCGCAGGACCCGGCCGTGGAGCTCAAGGGCGCCCCGTTCACCACCGAGTACTACGGCGTGGCCACGAAGAAGGGCGCGGACGACCTTGTGGCCCGGGTCAACAAGGTGCTGGTCGGCTACCGGGCCGGCGGCGCGGACAGCCTCTGGATGAGGTCGTACCGCGCATGGCTGGAGGACGGCCTGCCGGGGATCAAGGCGCCGCCGGCGCCGAAGTACAGGGACTAGACCCCCGGGGCCGGCCCGGCCTGCGGGCGGCACTGATCCTGCGGGGCCCCGGCCCGGCAGGGAGAGCGGAGAGGTGATCGATGGGCGTCGCTGGCCCCTTCCCCAGCTACGCGGCCCGGCCGCCCGGTCCGGTCATGGACCGGGACGAGGCCGACCGTGCGCTGGCCCGGCTCGGCGCGGAGCACGAGGCGATCGAGACCTCGCTCCTCGCCCTCCAGGACCACGCGGGCCGCCGGCTCCTGGAGGGCGCGGAGCTGTCCGGCGTCACCAAGGAGCGGTGGACCGTCACCGAGCGGTCCATCACGCTGCTGTGGAGCTACTTCGAGGCGTACGCGGGTGTGCTGGACGAAGCGCGCAGGGTGCGGGCCCGGCGCCGCCACCCCAACCGCGAGGACCTGGCGACGCTGACCGAGCTGCTGCGCGGCCAGGGGGTCACCGTGGCGCACGGCGCCGCCGGGCACGACCCGTCGGTCACCGGCCCGGCCCGGCTCTCCGAGCGGTTCACGCTGGAGGAGCTGGTCTCCCGGATGAACGGGCTGTACGCGAGCGCCCTGGACATGGTCGTCGCGTCGGACACCGTGTGGTCGGCGATGCCCGCCCGCATAGACCTCCTCGCCGCCGAACTGCGCCGCACGCACTCGCTGGCGCACTCGGTGGGCGTCCGGCCCGGTGAGCATCCCTCGGGCGACGACCTGGAGGCGATCACCGAGGAGCTGGCCACGCTGCGGGCGCAGGTGATCTCGGACCCGCTGGCGTTCTGGCTGCCGGGGCCGGGCAGTGCCGCGCCCGGCGGCGGGCGCCCCGACACGACCCGCTACGACCGGGCGGCCCGGGCGCTGGACGAGGTGCGGCGCGAGGTCGAGGCGGTGCTCGCCGTACGGCAGGACGCGGAGCAGCGGCTCGTGCACCTGCGCGACGTGCTCTCCCGGGCCGACCGCACCCTGGCCGAGGCCCGGCTGGCGCGCGGTGAGGTGCTGGCCAAGATCGCCGCGTCGGAGGTGCCCGTGGTCAACGGCCCGCCGACCGCGCTCCAGGAACGGCTGGCCGCCGCGTCCGAGTACCGCAGGCACGCCCGCTGGCACCGCCTCTCGCCGCTCCTGGAGACCCTGGAGCGGGAGGCCGAGGAGGAGCTGCTGCGGGCCCGGGAGCAGCTGACGGCGGTCACCGCCCCGCTGGCCGTCCGGGCGGAGCTGCGCGGCCGGCTCGACGCGTACAGGGCGAAGGTGGCCCGTCACGGGCTGGCGGAGGACCCGGTCCTGATCGAGCGGTACGACGCGGCGCGGCGGATGCTGTGGAGCGCCCCGTGCGATCTGCGGGTGGCGGCGCAGGCGGTGCAGCGCTACCAGGACGCGGCGCTGGAACTGCTGGGCGGCGGCGGGGCACCCGGCCCGCAGGACCGGCGGGGGCACGGGTGGGACGGGCCGGGATCATGAACAGATGTGACGGGCCGTCGAGGCGGCGGGGCGAAGAGGGGGAACGGACATGAGTACGCAGTGCCAGCGCCCCGCGTGCGAGGGCGGTTACGAGGACATGGGTGGCGGTGAGCTGTACTGCGACACCTGCGGTCTGGCGCCCGTGGTGTCGCCGAACGGCCTGGTGAGTTCGCCGCCCACGGGCATCGCGGGCGGCGGGCGGGGCTCCAGCAGTTCCTCGGCCCGCAGCGGCTCGCAGTCCTCGTCCCGGGTGTCCTCGCGTTCGTCGACCTCGCGGCGTTCGGTGTCGGGGCGGCTCTCGCGGTCGCTGTCGCTGTCCGGCCGGACCGGCGCGCACTCGGTCTCGGTGCGCTCCTCCGCCAGGTCGTCCAACGCGTCGGGCCGCAACCGGCTGGGCGCGGGCCTGGTGCAGGTGCCGGACGTGCCGCGGCCCGATCCGCGTACGGCCGTGATGGAGAACCCGGAGGTGCCCGAGCGCAAGCGGTTCTGCTCGCGGTCGGACTGCGGGGCACCGGTGGGCCGGTCCCGGGGCGGCCGGCCGGGCCGCACCGAGGGGTTCTGCACCAAGTGCGGCCACCCGTACTCCTTCGTGCCCAAGCTCCGGGCGGGCGACGTCGTCCACGGGCAGTACGAGGTCGCGGGCTGTCTGGCGCACGGCGGGCTCGGCTGGGTCTACCTCGCGGTGGACAAGGCGGTCTCGGACCGGTGGGTGGTGCTCAAGGGCCTGCTCGACACGGGGGACCAGGACGCGATGGCGGCGGCGATCTCGGAACGGCGGTTCCTCGCCGAGATCGAGCACTCCAACATCGTCCGCATCTACAACTTCGTGGAGCACCTGGACCAGCGGACCGGTTCGCTCGACGGCTACATCGTCATGGAGTACGTGGGCGGCAAGTCGCTCAAGGAGATCGCCAACGAGCGCCGTACCGCGGCCGGGAAGCGTGACCCGCTGCCGGTCGAGCAGGCGTGCGCCTTCGGCATCGAGGCCCTGGAGGCGCTGGGCCATCTGCACAGCCGCAACCTGCTGTACTGCGACTTCAAGGTCGACAACGCGATCCAGACCGAGGACCAGCTGAAGCTGATCGACATGGGCGCGGTCCGCCGGATGGACGACGAGGAGTCGGCGATCTACGGCACGGTCGGCTACCAGGCGCCCGAGGTCGCGGATCTGGGCCCGTCGGTCGCCTCCGACCTGTACACGGTGGCCCGCACGCTCGCGGTGCTCACCTTCGACTTCCAGGGGTACACGAACGTCTTCGTGGACTCGCTGCCGGACCCGGACAACATCGAGGTGTTCCGGACCTACGAGTCGTTCTACCGGCTCCTGGTGCGCGCCACCGACCCCGACCCGGCTCGCCGGTTCGCCTCGGCCGCCGAGATGGCCGAGCAGCTGACGGGCGTGTTGCGGGAGGTGGTGTCGCTGCAGACGGGGCGCCCGCGCCCGGCCCTGTCGACGCTGTTCGGCGCGGAGCTGCGGGTCATCGACACGGAGCTGTTCGCGGACGGGGCGGGCGAGGTGTCGCGGCTGGGCGCCCGGGCCGCCGGGTCCGGCGGGCGCTTCGGCCGCCGACGGGGCGGGACGGGCCCCCGGACGCCGTCCGCGCCCGCCGCCGTGACCCCGCCCGGGGGCCTGCCGGGGGCGCTGCCCGCCGGGCCGCCTCCCGCCTCGCCCACGGGCGCCGCCCCGGTGCCCGCCGCGGCCACCCATGTCCGTACGCCCGGCGGCGCGGGCACCGGCCCGGGCCCCCTGCCGTACGCGCCCGCCGCGAGCGTCCCGGCGCCCCGCAGCCCGCTCCCCTCCCCCGGCGCCCCGCAGGTGCCCGCGGGCGCCCGGGTACCCCGGCCGGCCGTGCTCGACGTGCGGGGGGCCGCGCTCGCGCTGCCCGTGCCCCGGGTCGACGCGAGCGACCCCAACGCCGGTTTCCTGGCCGGGGTGATGGCGTCGGCGCCCGCCGAGCTGATCGCCGCGTTGCAGGCGGTTCCGGCCGCCTCGCTGGAGACCCGGCTGCGCGAGCTGCGCGCCTGCCTGGAGATGGGCGACCTCACCGCCGCCACGAAGACCCTGGCCGCGCTGGAGGGGCGGCACGCGGACGACTGGCGCGTCGTCTGGTACCGGGGCCTCACCGCCCTGGTGACCGGTGACAAGGAGAACGCGGCGCTGTCGTTCGACGCGGTGTACGACGCGTTTCCCGGGGAGCCCGCGCCCAAGCTGGCCCTCGGCATCTGCGCGGAGGTACTGGGGCAGCTGGACAACGCCGCCGAGTACTACCGGCTGGTGTGGATGACCGATCCGAGCTTCGTGAGCGCGGCGTTCGGCCTGGCCCGTGTGCAGATCGCGGCCGGTGACCGGAACGCGGCGGTCCGGACACTGGAGTCGGTGCCGGAGGCGTCGATCCACTACACGGCCGCCCGGATCGCGGCCGTCCGGGCCCGGCTGCGTGAACGCGCCCCGGACGAACCGCTGCTGGCGGACCTGACGGCCGCGTCGGCCCAGGTGTCGGGGCTCGCGGGGCTCGGACTCGACGCGGTCCGGCGGGAGCGTCTTTCGGCCGAGGTACTGGGCACGGCACTCGACTGGGTACTCTCCGGTAGCCCCTCGGGCGGGGAGCCGGCCGTGCACGCCGGCGCGCGCGGCCCGGGGACGCTGCTCGGCAGCGAGCTGGACGAGCGCGGACTGCGTTTCGGCCTGGAGCGTGCGTACCGGATGCTCGCCCGGCTCGCTGAGCCCGGGGCCGAGAGGATCGAACTGGTGGAGCGGGCCAACCGCTTCCGCCCCAGAACGTGGGTGTGAACATGTCGCAGAACCACCAGGAGACGGCCTTGCCGAGGTGCCCCGGCTGCGAGGAGCCGCTGGAGCAGGGCGACCTGTTCTGCGGCGCCTGCGGGTACGACCTGTCGGCCGTGCCCGAGCCGCCTCTCGACCGCCCGACGGTCGCCATCACCACCCCGGGAGCGGCGCCGGGCACCGCGCCGCCCGCCACCGCACCGGTCGCGGACCCCCCGCCCGGGGTCCGCCACGACGGGCCGGGCGCCTCCGGGGACTTCGAGCTCGCCTCCCCGGGGGCGGCGCCCGATCCGCGTATGTCGCCGGCGCCCGCCCCGGCTCCGGCCCCGGCGGCCGGTGGCAAGGTCTGTGTGGCCTGCCGGGCCGGCCGGGTGGACGGCGACGGCTACTGCGAGAACTGCGGCCACGCCCAGCCGCGCGAACGCGACCACATGGAGCAGGAGCTCGGTTCGGTCGCCGCGGTCAGCGACCGGGGTCTGCGTCACCACCGCAACGAGGACTCCTTCGCGGTGTCGACGACCGCCCTGCCGGACGGCTCGGCCGCCGTCGTCGCGATCGTCTGCGACGGGGTGTCGTCGGCCAGCAGGCCGGACGAGGCGTCCGCGGCGGCGGCGAGCACGGCCAACGAGTCCCTGCTGGAGTCGCTGCAGCGTGGCACGCATCCGCAGCAGGCGATGCACGAGGCGATCGTGGCGGCCTCGGAGTCGGTCAACCGGTTGGCGCAGCAGACCGGTCAGGACCAGGAGCGCGAGTCGCGCCGCCGCCAGAACGCCCCGGCGTGCACCCTGGTCGGCGCGGTCATGGCGAGCGGCCTACTGGTCGTCGGCTGGGTCGGCGACAGCCGCGTGTACTGGGTGCCCGAGGACCGCTCCACCGCGCCGGCCCGGCTCACCGAGGACGACTCGTGGGCCGCGCAGATGGTCGCGACGGGCCTGATGAACGAGGCGGAGGCGTACGCGGACGAGCGGGCCCACGCCATCACGGGCTGGCTCGGCGCCGACGCCTACGAACTGGAGCCGCACACCGCCTCGTTCAAGCCGGACCGGCCGGGCCTGGTGGTGGTCTGCACGGACGGCCTGTGGAACTACGCGGAGTCCGCGGCGGAGATGGCCGCGGCGGTGCCCGAGGACGCGTACGCACGTCCGCTGCACGGAGCGCAGGTGCTCGTCGGGCACGCCCTCGACGGCGGCGGCCACGACAACGTAACAGTGGCCCTGCTGCCGTTCGCCGTGCCGGCCCAAGGGGCAGGATCCGCCTGAAACGGGCGGTTCACCCCTGCCCGTCCTCGATGCCTTGTCCGTACCTCTGTCTTCATCTGACCCATGGAGCCTCAAGGAGCCGATCAGATGGCCAACTTCTCCAAGTCGAACGTGCCGCAGTTCTCCGTCGAGGTGTACCAGAACGAATTCCTGCCCGAGGGCGGCCGCGAGGTCAACGGCATCATCACGGTGACCTCGACCGGGGGCGGCACCACCGGGGGCATACCGCTGCCCGGGCGGGCCGCCGGCGCCGCCGTGGTGGTCATGGTGGACTGCTCGGGTTCGATGGACTACCCGCCGACGAAGATGCGCAACGCCCGCGACGCGACGGCGGCGGCCGTGGACACCCTGCGCGACGGCACCTCGTTCGCCGTGGTGGCCGGGACGCACGTGGCCAGGGAGGTCTACCCGGGCAACGGCCGGCTCGCGGTCGCCGATGCGCGGACCCGGGCCGAGGCCAAGGGGGCCCTGCGCAGGCTGAGCGCGGGCGGCGGTACGGCGATCGGGACCTGGCTGCGGCTGGCGGACCGGCTGCTCGGCGCCGCCGACGTGGACATCCGGCACGGCATCCTGCTCACCGACGGGCGCAACGAGCACGAGTCGCCCGAGGACCTGCGCGCCGCGCTGGAAGCCTGTGCGGGCCGGTTCACCTGTGACGCCCGCGGGGTCGGCACCGACTGGGAGGTGAAAGAAGTCACAGCCATCGCCTCGGCACTCCTCGGTACCGCCGACATCGTCGCCGACCCGGCCGGGCTCGCCGCGGACTTCACGCACATGATGGAGAACGCCATGGGCAAGGAGGTCGCGGACGTGGCGCTGCGGCTGTGGACCCCGGTGGGCGTGGAGATCAAGTTCGTGAAGCAGGTCGCGCCTACGGTCGCCGACCTGACCGGCCGCCGCACCGAGGCGGGCCCCCGCGCCGGGGACTACCCCACCGGTTCCTGGGGCGACGAGTCCCGCGACTACCACGTCTGCGTCCGGGTGCCGGAGGCCGGCATCGGGCAGGAGATGCTCGCGGCCCGGGTCTCGCTGGTCCTGCCCGACCCGGCGGGCGGGGCGCCGCAGACCCTCTCGCAGGGCCTGGTGCGGGCGGTGTGGACGGACGACATGGTGGCGTCGACCTCGATCAATCCGCAGGTCGCGCACTACACGGGGCAGGCCGAACTGGCACAAGTCATCCAGCAGGGTCTGGATGCCCGCAAATCGGGAGACTTCGACGGCGCCACGGCCAAACTCGGCCGTGCGGTGCAGTTGGCGTCGGCGTCCGGGAACGAGGACACTGCGAAACTGCTTTCGAAGGTGGTAGACGTCGTCGACGCGGCGACGGGTACTGTGCGACTGAAGGCGAAGGTCGCGGAAGCGGACGAGATGACTCTCGAAACGCGCTCCACGAAGACGGTTCGCGTCAAGAAATAATCGGACAATCGTAACGATCCGCCACCCGCTGGTTCAGGTCCACCGGGCGGCGGAGCAGGACAAGCAGCGGCCTGCGGGCCGGAGAAGGAGAGGGGGAAGCGCCGACATGCCGACCTGCCCGAACGGACACCAGTCGGGTTCCGAGGACTGGTGCGAGGTCTGCGGCCACCGCATGGCCGGGGCGGGCGCGCCTGCGGGTGCGGTTCCCCCGCCGCCTCCTCCGCCGCCCGCGCGCGGTTACGGATACCCCCAGCCGCACGACCCGGACGCGACGGCCCAGGCCGAGCTGTGCCCGCAGTGCCGTACGCCGCGTGAGGCGATGGCTCCGTTCTGCGAGGAGTGCCGCTGGAACTTCCTCACGAACACGGCGACGTCGTACACCCCGCTGGCTCCGCGGCACAGTCTCCCCGGCGACCCCGGCCCCGCCGGCAACCGGCCGCCGGGCTTCCCGGCCCAGCAGCCGCCCCCGCCGCAGTCGCGCGACTCCTTCGACTACCAGGGCTCCCGCCCCTCGCAGGTGAACCGATCCGCCGAGCCCCTGTCCGCGGGCCCGGGCCAGTCCGGTCCGCAGGGCCAGGGGCAGCCGCCGTTCGGTCAGGGCCAGGGGCAGCCGCCGTTCGGTCAGGGCCAGGGACAGCCGCCGTTCGGCCAGGACCGGGGGCAGTCCGGTCCGCAGGGCCAGGCGCAGCCGCCGTTCGGTCAAGGCCAGGGCCAGTCCGGTCCGCAGGGCCAAGGGCAGCCGCCGTTCGGTCAGGGCCCGCAGAGCACGCCGCCGCCGTTCCAGCAGGGCCGGCCCGAGCCGCAGGGCCGGCAGGGGCCGCCGCCTCCGCCTCCGTACCAGCAGGGACCGCAGGGCGGCCCGCAGGGCTCGCCCCCGCCCTTCCAGCAGCAGGGCGCGCCGCCCGCCTTCCAGCAGCAGACGGCTCCCCCGCAGGCCCCGCCGCGTTCCGACGACGACGACTGGCTGCTGTCCCCGCCCTCGCAGCCCGCGCCGCCGCCGGCCCAGGGCCCGCAGTCCCCGATGCAGCAGCCGCCCTTCCCGGGCCAGCACGGACCAGGACCGCAGGGCGGCCCCGGCCCTCAGCACGGCAACCCCGGCCCGCACGGGCCCGGTGCGCACGACCCCGGCCAGCAGCACGGCCCCGGACCGGGCCGGCCTCCGCTGTCCGACAACTGGACGGCGTTCATCGCGCCCGACCGTGAGTACTTCCTGGCGATGATGCAGCGCAGCGGCCCCGAGGCGACCGGGCTCAACCTGCCCGCGTACTCGCCGGAGCAGCAGCTCGCGCTCACCGGCACCCAGATCACGATCGGCCGCCGCCGGCACAGCACGGGCGAGTCCCCGGACATCGACCTGTCGGTGCCGCCGGAGGACCCGGGCGTCTCCCACCAGCACGCCGTGCTGGTGCAGCAGCCCGACAGCAGCTGGGCCGTGGTCGACCAGAACTCCACCAACGGGACCACGGTCAACGGCTCCGAGGAGCCGATCCAGCCCTACGTCCCCGTCCCGCTCCAGGACGGCGACCAGGTGCACGTCGGGGCGTGGACGACGATCACGATCCGCCGGGACTGATGACCGCGTACGGCAGAGCGGCCGGTGAAGGGCCTCGCGCCTTTCACCGGCCGCTTCGCCGTGCGGTGAACGGCGAAGCGGCCGACGCGGGACACCGGAACGAGCCCCCCGGGCCCGGCCCGGCGCCCGGCGCGTCTGCGACCATGGACGGGTGACTGAGAACCCGCGCGACACGGTGCAGGAGCTGACCTTCTACGAGCAGGTAGGCGGCGAGGAGACCTTCCGGCGCCTGGTCCACCGCTTCTACCAGGGCGTCGCCGACGACCCGCTGCTGCGGCCGATGTACCCGGAGGAGGACCTCGGGCCGGCCGAGGAACGGTTCGCGCTGTTCCTCATGCAGTACTGGGGCGGTCCGCGCACCTACAGCGACCGGCGCGGGCACCCGCGGCTGCGGATGCGGCACGCGCCGTTCCGGGTGGACCGCGCCGCGCACGACGCCTGGCTGCACCACATGCGCGTGGCGCTGGACGAGCTGGGCCTCGCCCCGGAGCACGAGCGGCAACTGTGGGACTACCTCACCTACGCCGCCGCCTCGATGGTGAACACCGAAGGCTGACCATCGGTCACGGACCGTCGACAAGCGGGCGGAATGCGGTGCTTCACGGCCGGATACCGGTCACAAATGCATCAAGTTGTACCCGGACGCGGTTTCCGCGAGGACCGGCCGTCTGACAGCATCCAGGCAACGCCGGGGGCGGGCGTGCGGGGAACGGTGGCGAGGGGGCCAGGTGACGGGGTTCGTCTTTCTGCGGGTGAGGGCGCACCGGCTCCTCCTCGCCGCGGCCGTACTGGCCGTGCTCCTGACCACCTCGGTCCTGGCCGCGCTCACCGCCTTCTCCGGTTCCATCGGCGACGCCGCGCTGCGCCACACGCTCACCCACCGCTCCGCCGTCCCCGCCTCGCTGGTGGTCTCCGCGCAACTGGAGCCGGACGAGCGGGAGCCGGCCGACGCGGAGGCGCGCAAGGCCGCCCGGGCCACGTTCGACGGCCTGCCGGTGACCGTGCGGAAGCTGGAGGCGTCCGGTCCGTACGCGCTGCCGCGCGGCCTCCAGGACCCGGCCGCCCGGCGCGGTGACCCCGACCTCACGCACTTCGCCTCCCTGGACCGCAGCCGCGTCCGCCTCACCGCCGGCCGTATGCCCGCCGCCGGGGCGGGAAGGGGCGACGGCCCCGTCGAGGTGGCCCTGCCCGTGTCCGCCGCCGGGGCGCTGTCGCTGGAGCCCGGTGCCCGGCTGAAGCTCACCGACCGGCTGGGCGGCAAGCCGGTCGACGTCGTGGTCACCGGGCTCTACAAGGCCGCCGACCAGGCCGACCCGTACTGGCAGCTGGACGCGCTCGGCGGGCGCGGCGTCCGCAAGGTCGTCTTCACGACGTACGGTCCGCTGCTCGCCGACCCCGCCGTGCTCGGCTCCGGGCGGACCAGCTCGGGCGAGGTGTCCTGGCTGGCGTCCGCCGACTTCCGCTCGCTCACCACGGACCGGATGGCGGACCTGCGCCAGGCGGCGGCGAACGGACCGAAGCAGCTGCTGGCCGCTCCCGGGTTCGAGGAGGGGGCCACCGCGCGGACGTCGCTGCCCGTCGTGCTCGAACAGATCGACCGCGCCCTGCTGGTCTCCCGCTCGACGCTGACGATCGTGGCCGTGCAGCTGGTCCTGCTCGCCGGATACGTCCTGCTCCTCGTGGCCCGGCTGCTCAGCAGCGAACGCGCGGGCGAGACCGAACTGCTGCGGGCCCGCGGCGGTTCGCGGGCCCGGATCACCTGGCTCGCGGCCGTCGAGGCGCTGCTGCTCGCACTGCCGGCCGCCGTCGTCGCGCCGCTGCTCTCCGGTCCGCTGACCCGGCTCCTGGCGGACCGCAGCGAGCTCTCCCGGATCGGGCTCCGCCTGGACACCGGCGTCACCGGCCAGGTGTGGCTGATCGCCGCCGTCACCGCGCTGGCCTGCGCGCTCGCCGTCGTGGCGCCCGCCCTGGCCGCCAGTGCCGGGGGCCGGCGCGCCACCCGCCCGGCCGCGCTGCCCGGCCCGGTGCGGGCGGGCGCCGACCTCGCGCTGCTGCTGGTCGCGGCGGTGGCGTACTGGCAGCTGGACCGGCAGACGACGGGCTCGGGGAGCGGCGCGCTCAGCGGCGACCGCTCGGGCGGGCTCGGGATCGACCCGCTCCTGGTGGCCGCGCCCGCGCTGGGCCTGCTCGCCGGCACCGTGCTGACGCTGCGCCTGCTGCCGCCGGCCGCCCGGCTCGCGGAGCGCCGGGCGGCGGGCGGGCGGGGGCTCGCCATCGCCCTGGCCGGCTGGCAGTTCAGCCGCCGGCCGCTGCGAGGTGCCGGGCCCGTGCTGCTGCTGGTCCTCTCGGTGGCGATGGGCATGCTGGCGATCGGGCAGAGCGCGTCGTGGAACCGCTCGCAGAGCGACCAGGCCGATTTCCGGTCCGGTGCCTCGCTGCGCGTGACCGGCGGCGTCGACGCGGACCCGGCGAAGGCGGGTGCGTACGCGCGGCTGCCGGGCGTACGCGAGGCGGCGCCCGCCTTCCGTACGACGGTGGGCCTCTCCGGCGAGCGCACCGCCGACGTCCTCGCGCTGGACACCGCGCACGCCGACGAGCGGATGCTGATGCGCGACGACCTCGGCGCCGGTTCCGCCTCCCGGCTGTTCGACTCGCTCGCCCCGAAGAAGGCGGCGCGCCCCGGGCTCGCGCTGCCGGCGAAGAGCACCCGGCTCCGGTTCGACCTGACCCTCTCCGCGCCCGGTGCCGCGCACAGGACCTCGCCCTCGGGCATGGGCCCGCGGCTCACCGTCCTGCTGGAGGACCGTTACGGCCTCCCGTACCAGGTGGCCGCCGGTGCCGTACCGGCCGACGGGAGGACGCGACCGTTCGAGATCGAGGTGGCCGCCGCCGGCGGGCTGGCCGTGACCGGCTTCGAACTGGACGACGAGCAGCCCGTCGGCCACGGCGAATCGCACCGCCTCGCCGTGACCCGGCTGCGCACGGTGACCGGGAGCGGCGCCGAGCAGCCGGTCCCGGTGCCCGACGGCTTCCACTGGCGCGCCGCCGTCTCCACCGACTCGCTCGGCGAGGTCCGGCCGGGCGCCGCCGCCTTCCCGACCGCGTCGGCCGCCACCCCGCTGGGCATCGACTACGTCACCGGCTCGGTCACCTCCGAGGACGCGGCGTACTCCGTACCGAGCCTCAACGTGCGGATCACCGCCGAGCGCCCCGAGGCCCCCGCCGTCATCCGGGCGGTCGCCACGGACGCCTATCTCAAGGCGACCGGGGCGAGGACCGGGCAGTCCCTCGACGTCACGCTGGCCGGGGAACGGGTCCGGGTGAAGATCGCCCGGACCGTGCACCGGCTGCCGACGACCGGACCCGGCGGCTCCGCCGGGGCCACCACGGAGTACCGGCGGGCCGGGGACGGCGGGGCGCTGCTGCTCGACCTCAGATCCCTGGGCCAGGTCTTCGCCGGACGCCCGGGCGCCCGACTCCCGGTGACCGAGTGGTGGCTGAGTACCGCGCCCGGCCGCACCGCCGAGGTCGCCGCCGCGCTGCGGGCCCTGCCGGACGCCGACCCGACCCAGGTGCTGGTGCGCGACGAGGTCGCCGACGAACTGGTCGGCGACCCGCTGGGGGCCGGGCCGCAGTCCGCGCTGCTCGCGGTCGCGGTGATCGCCGCGGCCCTGGCGGCGGTCGGCTTCGCGGTGGCGGCGGTCGGCTCGCAGCGGGAACGTTCCGCCGAGTTCGCCCTGCTGCGGGCGCTCGGCATGCCGCGCCGCCGGCTGGCCCGGACGACCGCTGCCGAGCAGGGCGTCCTGATCGCCGTCGCACTGCTGGTCGGCGGGCTGCTCGGGGCGCTGCTCACCCGGGCCGTCGTGCCGCTGATCGTGCTGACCGGGCAGGCGGCCCAGCCGGTGCCCCCGGTCCTCGTCCAGCTGCCGGCCGGCCAGGTCGCCCTGCTGCTGGCCGGGGTCGCCGCGCTGCCGCTGCTCATCGTCGCGGCCCTCGGCCGTGTCGGAAGCCTCCCCTCCGCGCACCGGCCACCGGCACGCACGCTCGGCGCACCTGGGACCCGGACAGGCGGCTCCGCCACATGACCCGGGCCCCCGCACACCGATCGCACGCACCGGCCACCGCCTCGCCCGCGCTCCGCGCGGACGAGGGGAGACACCCGACACGACCGGCCCTGCGCCGCGCCGACCCCGCGATATCGCTGCGCCACCAGGGGGACCACTGACATGAGCCCGCGTTCGAGAACCCCCCGCGCGGCGGCCGCCTGCGCCCCCTGGGTGCGCACCCGGCTGCGGACCGCGCCCGGCGCGTCCCTCGCGTTCGCCCTGCTGGTGCTGGCCACGGCGTTCCTGGCCGCCGCCTTCCCCCGGTCCGTCGACCGCTACGAGGGCCAGGGGCTGCGCCACGACCTCGACGTCGTCGAACCGAGGCGCGGCGTCCTGGAGGTGAGCGGCCCGCAGCCGGGTCTCCAACTCCCCGCCGCCGCCCGCGAGAAGGCGGTGCGCGGGGCCGCGATGGGCTCCGTCCAGCGCCATATCCTGGGCGCGCTGCCCGCCCCGGTGCGGGCCGACGCCGCCCAGTCCGCGTACGGGGTGCGGACCTCGAAGGGGATCGCGGCGACGGAGAGGTGGTTCCCCCGCCCGTACGGTCTCGACCCCTCGCTCAGTTACGTCACCCAGGCCGGGCTGCCCGACCACGCCACCCTGCTCACGGGCTCCTGGCCGAAGGTCCGCGGCAAGGCGACCATGCGGACCCGCGAGGTCGAGGCGGCCGTCACCGAGGCCACCGCGAAGGCCCTGCGCATCGAGGCCGGTGCGACCGTCGCCGTCCCGACCCAGGGCGGCGGCACGCTGACCGTACGCGTCACCGGCATCGTCGCCCCGAAGCGGCCCGAGGCGTCCTACTGGTCGGCCGAGCAGCTGCTGCGCACCCCGTCCCTGGTGCCGATCCCCAACAAGGAGACCCCGCGCTACTACTGGACGGCCGCGCTGCTGCTGCCGCCGGACGCCGCCCCGGCCCTGCTCTCCACCACCGGGCAGCCCGAGGTCTACTGGCGTCTGGCGCCGGACAGTTCGGGCCTGAGCGCCCGTGACGTCCCCGGGCTGCGGACGGCGATCGCCTCCCTGGAGGGCGGACCCGGGCTGCTGTCCATGCGCGAGCTGGCCGGAAACACGGTCACCGTCACCACCGACCTGGACGAGATCCTGGCCGGGTACGACGAGATGCGCACGGCGATCGAACCGGTCGTCACCGTCGCCGCCGTCGGCATCGGGGCCGTGGCCGCCCTCGTCCTGCTGATGACGGGCGGTCTGATCGCGGGCCGCCGGCACGCCGAACTGGCGCTGCTGCGGGCCCGGGGCGCTTCCCTGGCCGGCATCGGCAGCCGACTGCTCGCCGAGACGGCGGTGACGGCCGTGCCCGCCGGCGCGCTGGGGCTGCTGCTCGCGGTCCTGACGGTGGGCGAGGCCCGGCTGTGGCCGGCCGCGGCGGGCGCCGGGGCGGTCGTCGCGCTGGTCTGCGCGGCGCTCCCGCTGCACACCGCCCTGTCGCACCGCGGACACCGGGCGCACGGGGCCCGCGACGACCTCGCGACCGCCCGCCCGTCCCGGCGGCGCACCGTCGCCGAACTGACCCTGCTCGTCCTCGCGGCGGGCTCCGTCGTCGCGCTGCGCCGACGCGGGACGGACAGCGCGGGCGGCACCGACCTGCTGGTCAGCGCCGCACCCGTACTGGTCGCCCTGATCGCCGCCGTGCTCCTGATCCGGCTCTACCCGCTGCCGCTGCGGCTCGCGCTGCGCTCCGTGTCCCGGCTGCGCGGCGCGGTCGGCTTCCTGGCACTGGCCCGGGCCGGCCGCTCGTCCGCCGCCGGCACCCTGCCGCTGCTCGCCCTGCTGGTCGCGCTGACGACGGCGGCGTTCGGCGGCTCGGTGCTCGCCGGGGTCGCGGACGCCCGGGACGACGCGGCCCTGCTCGCCACCGGCGCCGACGCCCGGATCAGCGGCCGGGGCGGCACCGTACCGCTGCCCGCCGGCCTGATCCGCGCGGCCGGAAAGGCGGACGGCGTACGCGAGGTGGTGCGGGCCCGGATCGAGTACGGGATCGCGCTGCCGCCCGCGGCGGACGGCGTCGAGGACGCCAAGAACGCCACGCTGATCGGCGTCGACCCGGAGGCGTACGCCGAACTGGCCCGTACCGTCGGCCTCGGCGCCTTTCCGGCCGACCGGCTGAAGGCCCCCGGCGCCCGGCCCGCGCAGGGCGAGCCGGCCTCGGAGGACCGGGTGCTGCCCGTGCTCGCCTCGCCGTCGGTCGCCCAGCGGCTCGGTGACCGGCCGCACGGTCTGCGGTCGCCGGCCGGCAACTTCAAGGTGCGGCTGGCCGGCACGGTGACCCGCACCCCCGCCGTCACCGACTCCGCCTTCATGATCGTCGACGCCTCCGCCCTCACCCGCCCGCAGACCACCACGCTGCTGCTCACCGGCGACCACCTGGACGCCGAGGCACTGCGGGCGGCCGCCACGAAGGCCGGCGACCACTTCTCCGTACAGCTGCGCTCCGAGGCGCGCGCCGCGTACGTCGACACCCCCCTGCAGAACGGCGCCGAGCGGATCTACCTGGCGGCGATCGCGGCCGCCGCCGGGTACGCCCTGCTCGCCGTCCTCCTCTCGCTGCTCCGGACCGCGCCGGAGCGCACGACGCTGCTGGCCCGGCTGCGCACCATGGGCCTCACCTCCCGGCAGGGCGGGCGGCTCCTCGGCTTCGAGGCCATGCCGCAGGCGCTGCTCGCCGCCGTGGGCGGGCTGCTCGTCGGCCGGGCCACCATCGCACTGCTCGCACCCGGCATCGACCTGGTGCGCCTCGCGCTCTCGACCGGTCCCGGCTCCGGCCCGCTGGACACCGTCCCGCTGCGGACCGACCCGTGGTCCCTGGTCCTGCCGGCGCTGGGCGTGCTCGTCCTCGCCACCGCGGTGGCCGGGGCGCAGGCCTGGTGGACCGGCCGTCGCGGATCGATCACCGAACTCAGGGCAGGAGACCCCCGATGACGACGCCGTCGACCGATTCCACGCTGGCGGAGCTCGAACAGCGGGCCACCGCCCGGCGCGACCGGCCCTCCTACGGGCACGACGCGCTCATCGCCTGCGACCGCCTGGTGCGCGTCTTCACCACGGACGGCGTGGAGGTGCAGGCCCTCCAGGGCCTCGATCTGCTGGTGAACGAGGGCGAGTTGCTGGCACTGGTCGGCGCGTCCGGCAGCGGCAAGTCGACGCTGATGAACATCCTGGCGGGCCTGGACGAGCCCACGGCCGGGGCGGCGAAGGTGGCGGGCTGCGACCTGCTGTCCATGGGGCAGAAGGAACGGCTCCGCTATCGCCGGGACGTCGTCGGCTTCGTCTGGCAGCAGACCGCCCGCAACCTCCTGCCGTACCTGACGGCGATCCAGAACATCACCCTGCCGATGCAACTGCGCGGCCGCGGCCGCAACCGCGAACGGGCGGCGCGCGCCGAGGCGTTGCTGAAGATGCTGGAGGTCGAGGACTGCCGCGACCGGCGTCCGCAGCAGATGTCGGGCGGCCAGCAGCAGCGGGTGGCGATCGCGGTCTCGCTCGCCAACTCCCCCTCGGTGCTGCTCGCCGACGAACCGACCGGCGAACTCGACTCGGCCACCGGCGAGCAGGTCTTCGCCGCGTTCCGCCGCGCCAACGAGGAGCTGGGCACGACGATCGTGATCGTCACCCACGACCAGGCGGTCGCCGACGAGGTGAGCCGTACGGTCGCGATCCGTGACGGCCGCACGTCCTTCGAGGTGCTGCGCCGCACGGAGGTCGACGCCGCGACCGGTCAGGAGTCCCAGGTGGCCCGCGAGTACGCGATGCTGGACCGCGCGGGCCGGCTGCAACTGCCCGCGGACTACACGGAGGCGCTGGGCATGGAGCACCGCGTGATGCTGGAGCTGGAGCAGGACCACATCGGGGTCTGGCCGGACGGTCCGAAGGAGGGCTGACCGCCGCCCCGGATCCTCATGACCGGTCGTGAGGATCCGGCCATGACGACGTTCGCACGCGAGATCACCGAGCCGGTCGACCTGTGCCTGCCCGACGGCCGCCTCGACCCGGCGGCGGTCGGCTGGTCGCGGACGCCGCTGCACCGCGCCCGTCTGCGCGGCTGGGGCCGGGCAGCGGTGGGAGTACTGGTGTGTGAATCCTCCCCCGGCTGAAGCAGGGGGGATTCCTGACGGAGATCGCGGTGGACCGCCTGCTGGGCTGGGCAAAGGACGTGCGGATGCGGTGGTGAGGGGCCGGGCGGCCTCAGCCGTTGACGGAGACCGCGAGGTTCCCCAGGCCGCCCGCCGCGCCCGCCCGGCGCAGGGCGATGGAGCCGTACGGGGTGCGCAGGCGCAGCCAGCTGCCCGCCGTCAGGAGGGCCACCGGGAAGCCCGGGTCGACGCGCAGGAAGCCGAGGGACTGCGCGGCGTGCACCGCGCGCAGGGGGAGCCCGGTGTCCTCGACGGTGCGCGACCAGATCTCGTGGCCGATACGGTCCCGCTCGGCGCGGGTGCGCCGGTCCTCGGGGAGGGCCTCGTCGCGGGCCCGGAACTCCGTGACGGCCGCGGTCAGCGCGGCGCGCAGGGCGACGGGTCCGGGAAGCCCGGGCCGCTCGCGCCAGCCGCCGCGGGGCGGGAGGACACCGGCCCAGGGCGGTCCGGTCACCGGCGCGGGCAGAGCACCGGCGCCGACGCCCTCGGCCGGCAGCCTCTCCAGGAGGTCGCCGGCCGACACCGTGACATCGAAGTCGTGCGCCTCGGCCAGCCGCGCCGTACGGATCGCCAGCACGTCGAAGGACGGCGGCCTGCCGAACACGGCGAGCGCGCCGCCGCCCGCCTGGAGGCGTACGGCGGCGGCACGGTCGTAGTGGAGCAGCCGCCCGAGGAAGGCCCCGAGATCGGCGGCCTCCCTCGCGTCGGCGAACCGCAGCGACTGCACGGACACGGTCATACCGCGGCGGGCTCCTCGGCGAGGTACTCCTGGAGGAAGAGCTTCTCCTCCGGGGAGATCCGCCGGGGGCGTCCCTCCGCCAGGTCGTACGGCACGACGACGGTCGAGGCGCGTACGTAGACCTGGTCCGGGTCCTTGATCTCGTAGGCGATCGTCAGCGACGCGGCGCCTATCTTCGTGACCCAGGACTCGACGGTCACCGGCCGGTGCCGGTGGACCAGGGGCCGCACGTAGTCGATCTCGTGCCGCGCCACGACGGAGCCGCCCGCGAAGGACGGCGAGCCGTCCCCCGGCGCCAGCCGGAACATGAAGTCGATGCGCGCCTCCTCCAGGTAGCGGAGGAACACCACGTTGTTGACGTGGCCGAAGGCGTCCATGTCCGACCAGCGCAGCGGGCAGCTGTAGATGTGACGAGCCAAGACGATCAGCCTCGCGTGAGCTTCTTGTACGTGGCACGGTGCGGACGGGCCGCGTCCGGGCCGAGGCGGTCGATCTTGTTCTTCTCGTACGACTCGAAGTTGCCCTCGAACCAGTACCACTTGGAGTTGCCCTCGTACGCCAGGATGTGCGTGGCGACGCGGTCCAGGAACCAGCGGTCGTGGGAGATGACCACGGCCGCGCCCGGGAACTCCAGGAGGGCGTTCTCCAGCGAGGACAGGGTCTCGACGTCGAGGTCGTTGGTGGGCTCGTCGAGGAGCAGCAGGTTGCCGCCCTCCTTGAGCGTCAGCGCCAGGTTGAGGCGGTTGCGCTCACCACCGGAGAGGACCCCGGCCGGCTTCTGCTGGTCCGGGCCCTTGAAGCCGAACGCGGAGACGTACGCCCGCGAGGGCATCTCGACCTGGCCGACGTTGATGTAGTCCAGCTCGTCGGAGACGACGGCCCAGAGGGTCTTCTTCGGGTCGATGTTGGCGCGGGACTGGTCGACGTAACTGATCTTGACCGTGTCGCCGACCTTGACGGAGCCGCTGTCGGGCGTCTCCAGGCCCTGGATCATCTTGAACAGCGTGGTCTTGCCCGCGCCGTTCGGACCGATGACGCCGACGATGCCGTTGCGGGGCAGCGTGAACGACAGGTCGTCGATGAGGACCTTGTCGCCGAAGGCCTTCGAGAGGTTCTCGACCTCGACGACGATGGAACCGAGCCGCGGCCCCGGCGGGATCTGGATCTCCTCGAAGTCCAGCTTCCGCATCTTGTCCGCCTCGGCCGCCATCTCCTCGTAACGGGCGAGACGCGCCTTGGACTTGGTCTGCCGGCCCTTGGCGTTGGAGCGGACCCACTCCAGCTCTTCCTTGAGCCGCTTCTGACGCTTCTCGTCCTTGCGGCCCTCGACCTTGAGGCGGGCGGCCTTCTTGTCGAGGTACGTGGAGTAGTTGCCCTCGTACGGGAGCGCGCGGCCGCGGTCCAGTTCGAGGATCCACTCGGCGACGTTGTTCAGGAAGTAGCGGTCGTGGGTGACGGCCACCACGGCGCCCGCGTACTTGGAGAGGTGCTGCTCCAGCCAGTTCACCGACTCGGCGTCGAGGTGGTTGGTGGGCTCGTCGAGCAGCAGCAGGTCGGGCGCCTCGATGAGGAGCTTGCAGAGCGCGACGCGGCGCTTCTCGCCACCGGAGAGGTTGACGACGGGCCAGTCGCCGGGCGGGCAGCCCAGGGCGTCCATGGCCTGCTCCAGCTGGGCGTCCAGGTCCCACGCGTTGGCGTGGTCCAGGTCCTCCTGGAGCTTGCCCATCTCGTCCATGAGCGCGTCCGAGTAGTCGGTCGCCATCAGCTCGGCGACCTCGTTGAAGCGCTTGAGCTTGCCCATGATCTCGGCGGCGCCGTCCTGGACGTTCTCCAGGACCGTCTTGTTCTCGTCGAGCTCCGGCTCCTGCATGAGGATGCCGACGCTGAACCCGGGCGACAGGAACGCGTCACCGTTCGACGGCTGCTCCAGGCCCGCCATGATCTTCAGCACCGTGGACTTACCGGCGCCGTTGGGCCCCACGACACCGATCTTCGCGCCGGGCAGGAAGTTCAGGGTGACGTCATCGAGGATCACCTTGTCGCCGTGCGCCTTGCGCGTCTTGCGCATGGTGTAGATGAACTCAGCCAAGAGAAACCGTCCGGCAATCGATGTGTGGGCAGATACACCCCATCTTGCCTGACGGCTACCTCTTGACGGAAACCCGTATCGGTCGGTGGCCCTGACCTGGGCTCGCGCGTGCCGGGTGGCCGGCCTGTCACCGGCTGTCGCACCCGGCCGCTGCCGGGCCGTCCACGCACGGCCCGGGAACGGTTGCCGGGCCGTGCGCCGCCCGCCCTAGCCGACTTGCTGCGGGGTCCAGTAGTGCGGCTCGATGGGGGCCCGCCGCACCACGATCCGGCCGGTGACACCGGGCTCGTCCACCAGCTTCCCCCAGGAGCCGGAGCCGTCGCCGGGGGTGTGCTCGATGTCGGCCCACACCACGCTGCCGGGTCCGGCGGAGCCGATGGAGACGGTCCACTCGGCGTACCTGCCGCCGCAGTCGTTGGCCACCACCCGGTAATCGGTGGTCAGGCTCAGGCAGGTGCGGGGGTCCGAACCCTGGGTGGAGACCTCCATCGTTCCGTTGGGACGTTGACGCACCTGCCAGTTCGCCGAGGTGTTCGCGTTGTCCGTGCAGTCGCCCAGCGACACGTTGCCCCTCTTCCCGCCCGGCTTGGGATAGATCAGGCACTTGCCGTCCTGAAGGGCCGCGAACCGGTAGACCCCGTCGACGAGCGGGGCGGCGTGGGCGGGTTGCGCGAGTACCGCGGTGGCGGCGACCGCGGTGGCCATGGCGGTGATGACGCGTGAACGCATGGGATCGGACTCCTCGGACAGCCTCGGCCGCGCGGTTCACACGGCGCGGGCCGGGGCGACGCACATTCCGCCTGATCCGGCGGCGGCACCGATCCTGGAACACCGGCCCGCCCGGCAGCGGCCCGCGGTGGCCGCTGTCACCCGCCTGGCCGAGCCCTGTCACCCGATGGCGCCGCGGACACGCCACGGCCCCGGCCGGCCGAAGCCGTACCGGGGCCGTGTTCCGTGCTCAGTGGCCGTGCCGCCCGTCGTTCGTCACGCGCCGGTGCTCTCTCCCTTGCGGCGGCGCAGGAGGACGACGGCACCGCCGCCGACGACGACCAGGGCGATGGCGATGCCCGCGATCACCGGGGTGGCGCTGGAGCTGCCGGTCTCGGCGAGGTTGCTGTCGCCGCCCGACGTGCTGCCGCCGGCCGTGGCGGTCGTCGTGGTGGGCTCGTCGCCGGTCTGGGTCTCCGTACCGCCGGTGGCGCTGCCGGTGGTCTTGCAGTCGAGAACGCCCTTGAACGTCTTGGAGAAGCCGTTGGGACCGGTGACCGTGACGTCGTACGCCTGGTCCTCGGCGACGGGCACGGTGACGGTCACGGACTTGCCGGCCCCGACGGAGTGCTCCTTGCCGTCGAGTTCGAAGGTGAACGCCTCGTCGCCCTTGTTGCCGACGGTGATGTCGACGCCGCCCTTGTCGCAGTTCTTCTCGGCGGTGGCCGCCGGGATCGGGCCCTCCTTCGCCCAGGACGCGGTGGCGGTCGCGGAGACCGTCGACTCGCTGGAGCCGGCCAGGATCTGGGTCTGGCTCTTGGTGACCCCGGCGAAGGCGCGGCCGACCGGGACGGAGGTGGCGGCCTGGACGGCCAGCGCGGCGGCGCCCTCCTCGGAGTCGGCGGGCACGTCGAAGTAGAGCTGGTCGCCGTCGGACGCGGTGGTGACGGGCGCGCCCTTCTTGTCGGTGATCCTCACTCCGCTGGCCAGGTCCGCCGGCGGGGTCACCGAGACCTGGCCGGCGTTGGTGCGGACGGTGACCGGGCCGACACGCTCGCCGGGGCGGCCGGACACCGCGACCGGGTCGAGCGCGAGGGACGCCTTCGGCTCGGCGGCGACGGCGGCGGACTTCTCCAGCCAGTCCGCGAGCTTCTCCGCCTGCTCGTCCTCGGCGGTCACGGCGGCGTGGTCGGAGAAGCGCCAGATCGCGACCTGGGTGCCCGCCGCAGCCGTCTTCTCGGTGAGCGGTCCGGTACCGGCCGCCTTCGCGAGCTGCGCCAGGCCGTCGACCTGCGGATAGGAGTGCTGCAGGATCCAGAGGATCTTGCCGGCGTCCTTGTTGCCGCCGAGCGAGGTCTGGTTCCAGGGGGTCTCCAGGTACTTCGCCCGGTCCTGGGTGGGGTTGTGGATGTCGATGCAGTACGTCTTGAGCGTGCCGCCGCCGTCGACGTTCATCTCGAACAGGCCGGCGGGCACCTCGCGCTTCTTGCCGCCCTCGTCCAGGAGCGCGGTGTCATAGGTCTTCAGTCCGTCCAGCACGGCGGTCGCACCGCCCTGGTGCGGGGGCGCCTCGTCGGCCGCCGCACCGCCCGCGCCGACGAGGGCCCCGGCCACGGCCAGGCCGGACGCCACCACCGAGGCGGTGAGCCGGGCCATGCGCCGGCGCCGTCCGGTGCGGTCCCTCGCCGTGGATGACGAAACGGTCGCTGAAGAAGCAGAAAACACTGATTTCCCCTCCGGGCGAGACCCTCGCGCCCGGTACGCGTGTGGGGATTGTCCCGCCTGATTACTCAAGTGCCCTGTGAGTACGGGGAAATCCTATGGAGGGAGCCATGCACAGTCCCCCGTCATACCGTCCGACAACCATTCCGAATCGCAATTGTTATCCCGGGCAACTCGCCCTCCAGAAGCGGGCACCGCCGCCGGCGCGGCCGGTCCTCACGCGGTCACCAGACCGGAGTCGGTCTTCCGGGGCGCGGCGCCGCCCTTCTGACGCACCGTCCGGCGCCGTGCGGCCGGGCGCTCCACCGGCCGGTCCGCCGAGGGCCCCGCTCCGCCCGCCGGTTCGCCGGCGCCCACCGGCTCCTCGTCCCCGCCCCGCCCCTCCGGCGTCTCCCGCACCGCCCACGGATCCTCCCCCGCGGCGAGCGGCGCCGGACCGTACCGGGACGTCAGGCCCGGCTCGCCCCTGACCACCCGGCGGAACGCCGCCGTACCCCGCGTCAGATCGTGGCCCACCGCCACCGCCTCGATGTCCACGAACGTCCGCCGCTGACCCGCCAGCTCCTCCTCGCGCACCTTCAGCCTGCCGTGCACCACCAGCGGCTCCCCCACCGCGACCGACCCCGTCAGATTCGTGGCCAGCGTGCGCCAGGCCCACACGGTGTAGAAGCTCGTGTGTCCGTCGGCCCAGGCCTCCTTCGCCCGGTCCCACCGCCGGGGCGTCACCGCGAACCTGAACCGGGCCATCCCCCCGCTCGCCGTCTCCCGGAACTCCACCGCCGTCGCCGCGTTGCCCACCAGCGTCACCAAGGTCTCGTTCATGACTCCGCCTCCCCTTCGCCCGGTCTCCGCGACCGCACCGTGCGCGCGGTCACTGATCCCATGCTGGAGGGGAGGCGGAAATCCCGCTGGAGGCTGTGGACTAACGGCCCGTTGTGGAGAACTCCGTCACCGCCACGTACCGTTCGCGCACTTCGCGGTAGCGCGCCAGCTCGGCCGAGACCGGGTCGAGCACCCTGGCCCTTCCGCACGCCGCCGCCGCCTCGCGCAACCGCCGTTCGGCCTCCTGGCCGTACCGCCGCGCGGGCCCCCGGGCCGCCGCCGCGCACGACCACTCCACGAGCGGGCCGCCGACGATGCCCGCCGCCATCACCAGGGCGGGCGCCAGCAGCCCCGGCTCCAGCACCCCGATGATCTGGCCGACCAGCCACAGGCCGCCGAAGATCTGCAGCAGCGTCATCGCCACCTGCCCCAGCACGGCCGCCGGCCACCAGGCGGGGCGCGGCGGCTTCCCGGCCGGCCGCCCGCCCCGGCCCTCACCCGCGCCACCGGCCGCCGGGTTCCCCGGGCCGCCCGGCAGGGAACCGGCCGCTCCGCCGGAATCCGGCGCACCCGTCACCCCACCGCTCGCGTCCTGGACCGCCCCGTCCGGCCCACCGGCCACCCGCCCGGCCAGTTCGTCCAGTGCGTCGGGCAGGCCCTGCGCCCCGTGCACCGCCGCCTCGCGCACCGCCTGCGCCCAGGGCCCGGGCAGCCCGGCGGCGGCGTCGTCCGCCACCGTGCGCACGGCCTGCTCGACGCGCTGACGTGAGGTGAGCTGTTCCTCGGGCGGGGCGGCGAGCGGGGAGCGGTCCCGGCTGCCGGGCTGCCGGGTGGACTCGTACCAGCGCCACAGCCGCAGCCACGGCGTGCCGCACGCCCGTCCGGCGTTGCGGCGCCACTCGCGCTCGGCCGCCTGCCCCGCGGCCGCCGCGCCCACGGCCTCCGCGAGCCGGTCGGCGAACTCCTCGCGCGCCCGCTCTCCCAGCCCCGGCCGCCCCTCCGCGACGTACACCGGGCGCAGTCCGGCCGCCGCCGCGTCAACGTCGGCGGCCAGCCGCCGGGTGGCCGCCGTGCGGTCCTGGACGAACCGGCCGAGCAGCTCGCGCAGCTCGTCGACGCCCTCGCCGGTGAGGGCGGACAGGGACAGGACGGTGGCGCCGGGCTCGCCGTGCTCGCCGAGGGCCATGCCGTCCTCGTCGAGCAGCCGGCGCAGGTCGTCGAGGACCTGGTCGGCGGCCTCGCCCGGCAGCCGGTCGATCTGGTTGAGCACGACGAAGGTGATCTCGGCGTGGCCGGCGAGGGGCCGCAGGTAGCGCTCGTGCAGGGCCGCGTCCGCGTACTTCTCCGGGTCCACCACCCAGATCACCGCGTCGACCAGCGCCAGTACCCGGTCCACCTGGTCGCGGTGCCCCCTCGCCGCCGAGTCGTGGTCCGGCAGGTCGACGAGGACCAGGCCCTGGAGCGCCTCGTCGGCCGCCTCGCCGCCCGGCTGCGGCCTGCGCCGGAGCCTGCCGGGCACGGCCAGCCGGTCGAGCAGTCCGGCGGCGCCGTCGGTCCAGGAGCAGGCGAGGGCGGACGAGGTGGTGGGCCTGCGCAGCCCGGTCTCGGAGAGCTGGGCGCCGGCGAGCGCGTTGAAGAGGGTCGACTTTCCGCTGCCGCTGGCGCCGGCGATGGCGACGACGGTGTGCCGGGAGGAGAGCCGCTGGCGGGCCGCCGCCTCGTCCAGCACCCGGCCCGCCTCGGCGAGGGCGGACCGCTCCAGGCGGGCCCTGGACAGTCCGACGAGCTCGCGCAGGGCGTCCAGGCGCGGCCGGAGCGGGTTGTCGGAGTCCACGTACGTCTCGACCTGAGGCCGGCCGTCGTCCTCCGGAGGGACCTCGTCCGGGGTCTGCTCGGCCTCCTTCCGGGCGTCCTGCGCGCGACGGGCGATCAGCCCGTCGTCCCAGCCGACGCCGGACCCGGACGCCTCCGGGGGGCTTGTGGCCGCATCGGCTCCGGACGCCCCCCGGGCCCCGCCCCGGCCCTGTCCCGGATTCTCGTCAGTGACGGCAGTCATCGCTGCCACCTCTCCTTCTGCAGTAGGGACAGCGCGGCAATCAGTTCGGCCTGCGGTTCGGGGGCCAGGTCGAGGGCGTCCAGGGGTGCGAGCCGCCGGTCGCGCTCTCCGTTCAGCACATGGTCGAGATGGGTGGTGAGCAGGGCGCCGCCCTTGTCGCGCAGCCGCAGCGCACCCTGCGCCCCGATGCGTTCGGCGAGCTGTTCGCCCGCGGTACGGGCCCGGCGGCCGCCGAGCAGGGCGGCGGCCAGCAGGGCCGCGACGGTCTCGGGGGCCGGGGCGGTGTTGCGCTCCATCAGGCGCAGCTCCTCCTCGGCCAGTTCCTCCAGGATCCGGCGCCATCTGCGTACGGTCATGGCGATCCGGCCCCGGATGTCCTCGGCCGGTCCCCAGCCGCCCTGCTCGCGGCCCGCCGCCTCGAAGGCGAAGGCCCCGGCGGCGGGGTCGCGGCGCCAGACGGTGCGGATCTGCTCGTCGGCGGCGGCGACGGCGCACTCCAGGAGCGCGGCCAGGCTCTCGAGGAGGGCGTCGAGGACTTCCTCGGAGGTGCTGTACGTGGGGTAGCCGCGCCAGCGGGTCCGGGCGTCGCCGGCGAGCGCGGCGCCGTTCTTCAGCCTGCGGCGGACCCGGGCGCCCTCTTTCCGGTACGCGCCCTCGACGACACCCGTCAGCCGTACGGCGGCGGCGTACTGCGCGGCGACGGCCCCGGCGAGCGCGGGCATCCGGACGTTCAGGGAATCGATGACTCCCGCGGCGGTCCGGCCGACCGCCTGCTGACGGGCCGCCGGGTCCTGGGCGCGATGGGTGAGCCAGGCGCGCAGCGGGGCGACCGCGGTGGTGGGCAGCAGTCCGCTGCCGCCGCCGGCCGATTCGGGGAGTTCGGGGATGGTGAACCGGGGCACCTCGCCGAGGCCGGCCTTGGTGAGCAGGGCGCCGTACTGCCGGGAGACCTCGGCGATCACCTGGTGCGGGACGCGGTCGAGGACGGTGACGAGCGAGGCGTTGTACTCCTTGGCGGTGCGCAGCAGGTGCCAGGGCACGGCGTCGGCGTACCGCAAAGCCGTGGTGACCATGACCCAGATGTCGGCGGCGCAGATGAGTTCGGCGGCCAGGACGCGGTTGCGCACGACGAGGGAGTCGATGTCGGGGGCGTCCAGCAGGGCGAGCCCGCGCGGCAGGCCGGTGGCGGTCTCGATGCGCAGCGCGGTGCCCTGCTCGGCGGCGTTCCCGTCGGGGCCGTCGAGATCGTCGCACTGGCCGGGGTCGGCGTACTCCTCGGGTGACAGCCAGACCCGGGTGAGCTGCGGCAGCACCCGTACGCCCGCGAACCAGTGCTGGTCGTCCGGGTGGCAGACGAGGACGGGCGTACGGGTGGTGGGGCGCAGCACCCCGGCCTCGCTGACCCTGCGGCCCACCAGCGAGTTGACGAGCGTCGACTTGCCGGCGCCGGTCGATCCGCCGATGACGGCGAGCAGGGGCGCCTCGGGGTCCTTCAGCCGGGGCAGCAGGTAGTCGTCGAGCTGGGCGAGCAGCTCGAGCCGGGTCTGCCTGGCGCGGGGGGCCCCTGGGAGCGGAAGTGGGAGACGCACGGCAGCGACACGGTCGCGCAGGGCGGAGAGTGCGTCGATGAGCTGAGGCCGTACGTCCAAGGTCACCACATGCGAAGAATGCCCAATTTTGGAGCCCTTTTGAAGCGTATAGCCACTTCTGCGCGCCGGTTCCTTCGTCCGGACAGAGGGGACGAGTGGGGCGCAGGCATAACGAGTGCACAACACCCGAGGCGTGAAGCGTCAAAAACGGTGCGCGAATCGCACCCACCTGCGATTATCGTCTCGCTTCACCGAACCTCCACATCGTGCCACGCAGGTGAAGCAACGAGGTCGAGCCGATCGGAGCCCTATCCTTGTCCCGGCAAGGTCACGGACCGCCCGGGCCCCGAGGCTCCCGACCGCCGCAGCCACCACCCGGCCCCCGTAGCTCAGTGGATAGAGCAGGTGCCTTCTAAGCACTTGGCCGCAGGTTCGAGTCCTGCCGGGGGCGCAAGATCGGGACCCCCCTTCGGGAGGGTCCTTTTTGCTGGTCAGAGCAGGTTTCCAGAGAACGGGGCGGAGCCGGATACGCCCACTGGCGGGCAGCGGACGTATCCGGCTGGTTCCGGCTCATCCCGCGTTTCTGCGGGTGGCCTCGGTGAATACGCGGTGGAGTTTCAGACCCCCGCCGCCGGGTCGGGAAGTTCCCCCGCTCCCTCGATCCGCTGCTTCAGGTCGTCGAGCTGTCCGTCGACGCACCGGGCGTAGGTGGCGAGGAGGACGGGGACGCTGTTGCCCGCCCACTCGGCCACGGTCGCGGGCGGAACGCCGGCGTTGAGCCAGTTCGTCAGGCAGGTGTGCCGGAGGTCTGGAGCGACCCCCGAGATTCCGACACCTGGACGCTGGATGTTTCGTCATCCAGGCATCCACCACCTGCGCCGCGAGAGAAGGGGAGGCTGCACGCCACAGCCAGAAGCCCACAGCAGCGACGGAGCTGCGGATCAGGGCAAAGACTCACATCAGCGCCAGGTTGACTCCGTGACACAATTATCATGTCATGGAGTCATGCTGTACGTACCGCCCGCTCTGGACGCCGACGACCGCCGCGCCCTCGACGAGATCGAAACCATGCGCCGCTCCCTGCGCCACATGCTCCGGGCCACCCCGCGCTGGACCCGCCAGCTGCGCCGCAACCTCACCGCCCGCGCGATCGCCGGATCGAACACCATCGAGGGGTACGCGGCGACGGTCGACGACGTGGAAGCCCTCATGTCGGGTGAGGAACCTCTGGAGACCGGGGAGAAGACTCGTGCCGAGCTGGAGGGCTACCAGCGCGGCATGACCTACATCCAGGCCCTCGCCGACGCCGGAGACGACTTCCGCTACGACGCCGGCCTGCTCAACGGCCTGCACTTCATGCTGCAGGGCCACCACCTCGACAAACGCCCCGGCCGCTGGCGCGACGGACCCGTCTACGTCACCAGCCCCGACGACCCCTTGGTCCCCGCCTACACCGCACCCGACCAGGCAGACGTCCCCGCCCTGATGGCGGAGTTCATCGACTGGCTCAACGAGGGCGATCTCGACGCGCCCGTCCATATCCGCGCTTCCATGGCGCACCTCAACCTCGTCAAGATCCACCCGTGGAAGGACGGCAACGGACGCATGTCCCGCGCCCTGTCCACTCTGGTGTTCTCCCGCGAGGCTCTGATGCCCCCCGAGTTCTCCTCCATCGAGGAATGGCTCGGCCGGGGGCAGAACACCTACGCCTACTACCAGATCCTGGAGGACGTGGGCGGCCCGCACTGGAGCCCCGAACGGGATACCCGCCCCTGGATCCGGTTCTGCCTGACAGCCCACCACCGCCAGGCCCAGCAGGCCCAGCGCCGCTTCGACGTCATGTCGCGAGCCTGGACCCGTCTGGTCGAAGGCGTCGAGGCCGCCGGCTTGGACGAGCGGGTGGTCTATGCCCTGCTGCCCGCCTTCTCGGACGCAAAGGTTCGCCGCACCGTTTACCAGCAGGACGCCGATCTCAGCGACCAGCAGGCCATCCGCGACATCCGGGAGCTCGTGGCCCGCGGCTGGCTCGTCCCCCACGGCAAGGCCCGCGCCCGTTACTACGCCCCCGGGCCCCTCATGGGCCCGGTCCGGGACGAGGTCCGCCAGTCCATGGAGCCGTACACGGCCCCCTACCGGCGGGAGCGGTGATCCTCACCGGCGATCACGCGATCAGGGTGGCCGAGGCATCCGGCATCTCGTCGAGTCGCTGCCGCAGATCCTGCTCTTGACCACTGATGCACTGCGCGTACGTGGCGAACAGCACGGCGACGCTGGTACCGGCCCACTCGGCCACCTGAGCAGGCGGGATGCCGTTGTTCAGCCACATCGTCAGCCTGGTGTGCCGAAGGTCGTACACGCGTTGTCCTGTCGGTGACGCGTACACGTGGGGTGGCAGGGTTGCCCTGCGGGCGTGGTCCCACGTACGGCGGTAGACGGAACCGCGAGAACTCCGCCGCGTTCCCCGGGAACGAGTCGATTGTCGGGGAGCAGGCTCGCCTCCTGGATACGCGCCCGCAAGAGGGTGGACAGGCTCGGAGAGCACGGCGCTATGCGCGCTTCACCCTCTGCTCCGGCTTTCAGACGTCGCTGATCGTGCCGGGTTCCCCTGTCGGTCCACGTGCGCCCGATCTCGGGCTCAGCAGTGTGGACCACGATGTCGGCCCACTGCCCTTCCTCCGAGGCAGGCAGAACGAGGTCCGAGACACGCAGCGCGACCGCTTCTTCCGGGCGCAGCCCGTGAAGTACAACGTGGCGAAGAATGCTTGCAGTCTTTGCCCGCTGCGCGGCCCGCCGCGGATCCAGTCAAGGAAACGGGTCCCCGAATCGCTACGGACTCTCCCTCCACGATCCCACCACCAGTCGGGGAGCAAGATCGCCCCACATGCGTCCCCCAAAACGGCTGACGATGCATCACTGGGTTATGAAATGCCAGGTCAGAACGGTAGAGATAACGTTGGAATAAGTGCCTTCTAAGCACTTGGCCGCAGGTTCGCGTCCTGCCGGGGGCGCACATGTCCAGCGGTCACACCGCATACGCGTCGGGGGGGGGGGGGGGCCGGCCCCCCCCCCCCCCCCCCCCCCCCCCCCCCCCCCCCCCCCCCCCCCCCCCCCCCCCCCCCCCCCCCCGGCCGGCGCGCCCGCGG